>CAIUXU010000397.1 GCA_903903205.1 uncultured Syntrophobacterales bacterium | reverse complement strand
GGCTACGCTTGGGGAAGCGAAGTGCTCAAGGAGGTCGCCCTTCTTCTGACGGACGAGATGAAGGTTGCGGGGGCGCAGGAGGATTTTGTCGGCCATATCGGCGGCGACGATTTCGTGATCATCTCCGTGCCGCCTCGGGCAGAGGAGATCTGCCGGCGAATCGTGGCCGGTTTCGACGGTCGGATCCGGAAATTCTATACGGAGGCGGATCGGTCACAGGGGTTCTTCATCGGAAAGGACCGGCAAGGGGCCCGGCAGAAATTTCCGTTGATCAGCGTCACAATTTCGATTGTCACCGATGACGGCGCCCGTTTCCAAAACCCGCTCGCAATGGCCGAGGCTGCGGCGCGGCTCAAGGAGTATGCAAAAACCCTCCCCGGCAGCAATTGTGTGACGGAAAAGGATGTGCAAAAAGTATGAAAAGGGGCATTTTCTTCTGGGTTCTGGCGCTGTTCTTGACTGCGGGTTGTGCGACAGCGCCGACGATCATCGAGAAACAGGAGGCCGCAGCGCCGGTCGTCAAGTCGGCGGAAGAGGGGTCGGCTGCAGCTCCACGTCTGTTCGAGGAACGCGACCTGCTCCTGGAGGGGGTTGCGCTTCTCAATCTTTCGGAGCGACCGGCTCCGGAGAAGGCCCGTTCGATTTTCCTCTCTCTGAGCCAGCGTTATCCACAAAGCCGGTGGCGCCTCGTGGCGGAAGCGTTCATCCGCCTGATCGACGAGAAGAATGCGTCTCTGGAGGCTAGCCGGATGGACCACCTCCTTGTTGACAAAACCAGGGCGGAGCGGTTGAAGGCGCTGCAGGAGAATGACCAACTGAAGAAGGCAGTCCGGGAAGTGACGGAAAAACTCCAGTCGGAGATGGCGGTGCTCGCGCAGGAGAATGAGCAGCTTAGGAGAGACATTCAGCGGCTGAAGGCCCTTGAAATCGAACTCCAGAAAAGGGAACGGATGCTTCGCTGATCCCCGTCCTGTAAGCGAATGGTCAGTTTGTCTTCATGATGGCGAGGAGGTGACTTTCGATGGTCTCCTTTGGCAGGGCGCCGACCAGGCTGTTGACCAGTTTTCCATCCTTGAACAGGAGCATCGTCGGAATGCTGCGGACATCGTAGCGCGAAGCCGTCAGCGGGTTTTCGTCCACATTGAGTTTGGCGATCCGGACGCCGCCTGCGTACTTGGAGGCCAATTCGTCCAGGACTGGCGCTACCGTGCGACAGGGAGCGCACCAGGGCGCCCAGCAGTCAACAAGAACCGAACCCGCGGTGGAGAGCACCTCGCGGTTGAAGGTTCCGTCGGTCACCTCGACGGCGCGGCCCTGGTTGCTTGTGACGACCAAAAAGGCGCCGCACTTTCCACAGAGGGGTTTCTCATTGAGGCGGTTCTCGGGCATGCGGTTCTTTGTGCCGCAGCGCAGGCAGCGGATGATCATCTCATCCAGCGTGCCGCCGCACTTTCCGCAGAGGGGCCGATCGTGAAGCCTCTCCTTCGGGATGCGATTTTTCGTGCCACAGTTGAGGCAGCGGAGCACCATCGGTTCGTCATTCATATGGCCACCTTCACGACGACGGGAGTAAGAACCCGTATCAGTTCGGCCGGTGACATCTCGGCGAGTAAACCCCGGCTGCCGGCGTTGATCATGATCCGGGACAGATCGGCGATCCCCTCTTCCATGAAGACCCGGAGGGACTTTTTCGTTCCGAAAGGGGAGGTGCCTCCCACCCGGTAGCCGGTGTGCTTCTCCGCAACATGGGGTTCGCAGGGGCTGACCGCCTTGACCCCGAGGAACCGGGCCATGGATTTGGTAGAAACCTGCCGGTCCCCGTACATCAGGATGATGAGCGGCTCTCCCCGGTCGTCCTCCATGACGAGGGTCTTGATCACGAGGTGTTCTTCCACCCCCAGTTCCCGCGCCGACACCCGAGTGCCGCCGTGTTCTTCGTAG
>CAIUXU010000396.1 GCA_903903205.1 uncultured Syntrophobacterales bacterium | reverse complement strand
CTACTCGCTATCCTACGCTTAAAATCTGATGTTACCACCAGACCTCCAAGGACTCGCTACCCGGTGGATGGCCTTCCTTCCGGGGCGGGGCTTCCTCCCGCTTGATTACACGACCTTGCCCGGCCGCACTGGTATTATGTCCCCCGAATTTCCGGAGGTTGCTGCTTATAGGACAGGTACCCCTTCAGTGCCTTTTCGGCGCATTGTTGTGTGTGATAGATGGCTGTGTCCAAGACCGGTTCTTCATCCTGAGCGAGTTTTTTTGCTGAAATCAGATCATGGTGTGCTTTTATCAGCCAGGATTCATAAGGCTTCATATAGGATTGTACCCTCCTTCTTGATTTTATGGCAAAGCGTGGAGACGTCCAGGGAAAGCTCTTCAAATTCTTGTTTTGTGTGGACGATAATGTCTTCGTTGATTTTTAAACCACGCAAGGCCCGGACACCCATGACGGAACGTCTGTAAGGCTTTTCCTTTGACTGATCGACAACGACCAGCACATCCAGGTCGCTATCCTCATTGGCCTTCCCCCAAGCGTGGGAGCCGTAGAGATAAATTGCCGCCGGCTTGTATGTCTTTACCAATATCTCTTTCAAGGTGTCGATTGTCTGCGATTTCGTCACTTTCCAACCCTCCATCCTTGTATCCCTCTCATCTCGAAAGACTTGAGCTCATCACTGCAATGGCGGGCCCGGGCATGTGCGCCCCGAGAAATTCTTCTCTAATCGTTATTCCAAGCATTTGTCTCTCCTGAAATCGTTTTTCCCCAGAAACTGCCTGCGCCAAACTTCGATATCACGATTAGCTCAAGTATGCCACTATAAAACTCTTTTACTGTTGAATGCCACAACCCATTATCCATTTTTATATCGCCACAAGATTTCTAATTCCCGAGAGGAGTACATTGAAACTTCTGGAGAGGTTGCCCTCTAAAGTCAAGTAAGGTGCAATAGCGCGAGAACCTGCAACTTTGTCATACACATTGCTGGTCAAACTGCGGAGTTCCTCCGCCGGGTTGCCCAGCACATCCGGGTTCCGAAACTTCCTCCCGAGCTGCTGCGCCTTGAGGCCTCTGACACCAAGCCCTTGCTCCACGGCCGCCAGATCGCCCAGATAAAAACTCTCTAATTCCCGGCAGGCCACACGAACCAGGATATCTTCTCGACCTGCTTCGCCGCAGAGATCGGCCAACCTGGATTTTACCGCTTTGCAATCCCCCGAATCCTGATCGCGCATCACAACAAAAACAGAATCCGGCATTCTCCACCCTCGCAGCTTCTTCTTGAGATTTTTTTCCAGATCCTGCTTTCCCCGAAACACAAAGTACCGAATCTGCATGTTTTCGGGGAGAATGCGTGGCAGAACTCCTGCGAGCATCTCTTTTGCCGACGGTTCTTCGAGAAAAAAGACAATGGTCTTCATTGAGGGTCGGCTCCTTCAAAGAAACCCTGTTCCCAGAGATAACCCATCTGGTCGCCTTCCGCCATATACGCGGCAAGCTGTTCATCATCTTTGGCCCGGCGGACCTGCGTGTAGCCCTCCTTTTTCACCAGCCAGAACACCTCCTCAAGCCTCGCCGCATTCAGAAAATCGGGTGAATGGGTGGATACAAAAACCTGGCCGCCACGGTGGGCATAGGCGCGAAATTCTTCGGCTAATTCCCACAGGAGCTTCGGGTAAAGCTGGTTTTCCGGCTCTTCCACGCACAAGAGCGGATGGGGGGTTGGATCATAAAGCAGTGCGAGGTAGGCGAGCATCTTGATGGTGCCGTCTGAAACATAGCGGGCGAGAAATGGGTCTTCGAACGAACCGTCCTGGAATTTCAAAAGCACGCGCCCCTCTTCGGTGGTCTTGGACTCGATCTGCGAGATTCCGGGCACGCGCATCTTTAAGAGCGAAAGTATCTTTTCAAATGTGGGTTTTGCATGCTTGTACAGGTATTCGATCACCAACGAAAGATTTTCACCTTCGCGGGAAAGATGTTCTGCATATCCGGCCTCCTGCTCCGACCTTGCCTTGCTGATGTGAAAATCCGAAATATGCCAGTTTTCAATAAGATTGCCGAGCGCCATCACGGCCGGAAAGCGTTCAAACTGAGCCAACCCCTTGATAGCGAGGATATCCGGTGATTTCAGGGTCTGCTCCTCACGATTTAGATCCTTTACGTCTGTTACGGAATCGAGTTCATTGGTGACGGCCGTTCCCTTTCCATTGGAAAAATCCAGAAAATGCCAAGGCTGGCCGCTGCTGCCACGACGGTATTTCAGAACCTCCCGTTCAACCTGCGCCTTGCCCTGTTTTTCGTTGATCTGCAGGAAATAGGTCGTTAGCGGACTATCCTGTTTGACGCGAAATTTTAATTCGATTTCAATCGGCCCCTGCGAATTTCTGCTGCGCACTTCCTGGAAGCCACGGCTCCCGCCCAATCTGGCCAGCGCCGCATTGACATTGCTGTTCATTGCATCGCGCAAGAAGCCGAAAACACTGAAAATAGTGCTTTTCCCGGCGCCATTTGCCCCCACGATGATGCAGAGCTCCGGTAATGCCGAGAGTTCCGAGTCTTTAAAGGATTTGAAATTCTTCAAACGGATCGATTCAATTTTCATCATACACCTCGCTATTCCCTAATCGGGGGACATAATACAGTGATCGACAGAATATAATCGGGCGACTTTTGTGCGGCGCCCTGGTTGTCGCTTGTACGCAGCGAAATGGCAGTCCCAGGCATATGCGCCCCAAGGAATTCTTCTCTAAGCGTTATTCCAAGCATTTGTCTCTCCTGAGATCATATCTTCCAAGGGACTTTATCCGAATTCTTGATATCGCTCAATCTTCTTATTATCTCGCGAAAAGTAAGGTTCCGTTTAAACCCCTCTAAAAATCATCAATCTGCCACTGGTCATAGGGGCGATCCTTCGCTTTTGTGGAATAGGAGGAGAGCTCCATGATGAAACGGGAGGGGCTCACGGGAAGATTTCCCATGCCTCGGGCATAATCGGTCAGCGGATAGCAGAGGTAGAGCTGATCCTTCGCGCGGGTGGTTGCGACATAAAACAGCCGCCGCTCCTCCTCCTCCCCGCCTGGCTCTTTCAGCGCCCGGGCAAGCGGGATCATTCCTTCACTGCACCAGATCATCAGGACCGATTTCCACTCCAGCCCCTTCGCCTGGTGGATCGACGAGAGGACGACGCGCTCTTCCTGGATCTCCTCGGCGCGATTCTCTTCGTTTACACCGGTCAAGAGCGCGAGTTCGCTTAAGAAATCTTCGAGCGACGGAAAACGGGAAGAGAAATTCGCAAACTGAATCAGGTCATCCTCGCGGGACGCCGCGTCGGTGTGCCTCTCCCGGAGAAGGTCGCTGTAACCGGATTTCAGGATTGTTTCGATCAGGATGGAGGGGCTGCTGCTGTTGCAGCCGTGAAGCGCGCGGAAGGTTTCCTGAAAACGGCAGAGTCCGGCGGTCGCCGACTTTGGCGCACACCCTTTGAAATCCTCCGTCAGGACCGCCGCATGGGGATCAGAAATACGGGAAACGAACCGCCAGACCTTGTCCGCCGTGACCTTGCCGATCTTTTCGTAGAGGCCAAGAACCCGTTTCCAGGCAATCTCGTCGCGCGGATTGACGAGGATGCGGAGGTAGGCCGTCACGTCCTTGATGTGCGCCTGCTCAAAGAACCGGATCCCGGAGCGGATCTCGAAGGGAATACCCCGACGGGTCAGCTCCATCTGCACCTCCATCGAATGGAAGTGCGCGCGGTAAAGGACAGCGATCTCCCCAAGCGGGACGCCGCTCCGGTTGATCTCCAGGATGCGCTGGGCGACGAAATCGGCCTGCTGGAGGACGTTCCGGGTCGGGGCGAGGACGGGGCGCACCCCCCCTTCCCGCACAGCCTTGAGCGTTTTTTGAAACTGGTGTTCGTTGTTTGTGATGCTCAGGTTCGCCAAGTGGAGGATCTCCGGCGTGCTCCGGTAGTTCGTCTCCAATTTGAAGATCTTGCATTCCGGATACCGGTCGGGAAAGCGCATGATGTTTTCGTAATTCGCGCCCCGGAAAGAGTAGATGCTCTGCGAATCGTCGCCGACAACCATCAGATTGCGGTGGCAGGAAGCGACAAGGTCCATGATATCTGCCTGGAGTCGGTTCGTATCCTGGTACTCGTCAACGAGGACGTGAAGAAAACGTTCGGCATAAAAGCTGCGGACATCGTCGAAGCGAAGCAGAAGCTCGCGCCAGAGGAAGAGGAGGTCGTCGAAATCCATGACGTTTAGCGCCACCTTCCTTTTACGGTACTGCGCGGCGACGGCGACGATCTCCTCGGTGCGGTGAGAGAAAAATGGATACCGGTTGGCCACGACATCGATCAACGCGACCTCCGTATTGACGGCCAGGCTGATCATGTCGCCGACGACGTCTCCCCGCGGAAATTTGTCGCCCTTCCCATCGATCCCGACCTCCGTGATGCAGGTGTTGATCAGTTGCCGCGCATCTTCGCTGTCAAGAATCGAAAAATTGTTTTCATACCCGAGACGCGTCGCATGGGAGCGGAGGGTTCGATGGGCGCAGTGGTGGAAGGTTCCGCCCCAGAGGCCGCCGATATCACGGCCAATCAGCGTTTCCACGCGCGTAAGCATCGACCGGGCCGCCTTGTTCGTAAAGGTTGCCAGCAAAATCCGCTCCGGCGGCACGCCGATTTCCACAAGACGGGCCACACGGTAGGTAAGCGTCCGCGTTTTTCCACTCCCCGCCCCGGCGATCACCAGCAGCGGCCCCCCCTCCTCCAGAACAACGCCGATCTGTTCCGGATTGAGCTCTTTTTCGTAATCGATCATCGTCTCCTTCGGCCTTCCCGGTAGATGAAATAGGGCGGGACTATAGGTTAAAATTCAGAGTCGGTCAAGGAATTCACCCACGGGTTTTGCTTGACAGATCCCAGGTCTCCTTTCTATAGTCTTTGGAGATTTCAATTCTCCCAGTCAATTTCCACCCAATTTTCCTCTGGAGGCTTCAATGGAAGATCGAATATTTGGTCCAATCCGCTTCCTTGCCGGCGAAAACCGGGGCCGCTACCCTTACTGCAACTCCCTCTATATTGAAGGTGCGGGCGTTCTGATCGATCCCGCATCGAGTCGGGAACGGCTCCTCCGTCTCCGCGCCGAAGAGGAGGTCAAGATGGTATGGCTCAGCCACTGGCACGAGGATCATTTCATGCACCTGGACCTCTTCGACGACCTTCCCCTCTGGGTCTCGCAACGGGATGCACCGCCGCTGGCCGATCTGGACGTTCTGATGAAGTGGTATGGACACAACGAGGAGGAAAGAGAGGTATGGGGGCCGCTGCTGCTGGAGAAATTCAATTTCCGGCCGCGGAACCCGACACGTTGTTTCGTGGATGGTGAGACCATCCGCCTTGGCGCCCTCTCCGTGAAAGTGATCGCAACCCCGGGCCACACCCCCGGCCACCTCTCTTTCTTCTTCGAAGAACCGTCCGTACTTTTCGTCGGGGACTACGACCTGACCCGTTTCGGACCCTGGTACGGAGATCTTTATTCCGACATCGATCAGACACGCGCCTCCATCGAACGTCTCCAGCGAATGCCGGCAGATGTCGTTCTCACCGGCCATGAAACCGGGGTCTTCCATAATCCCCCTCCGGAACTCTGGATGCAGTATGATTCAGTGATTACAGAAAGAGAGACAAAACTGATAGCATTACTCGAGATTCCGAGGACTTTGGAAGAGATCGTGGCCGCTTGCATCATCTACGGAAGAGTGCGGGAACCGAAGGCGTTTTTCGCCTTTGGGGAGCGGGTCCACATGACCAAGCACTTGGAACACCTTCGGAAGCGAGGGATGGTCCTTTTTGAAAATGGTTGCTACCGGAAGGACCATGCCGGGAGAATTTCATAAGTACAATATGCCTTGTCCAAAATGTAAAACCCGGAAAGGTTTAGAGTGCTTAATGTCTTGGTTCAATCTGCAAGATTGAACCGGCAAGCACCACAAACAGACGTAGGGGCGGGTTT
>CAIUXU010000395.1 GCA_903903205.1 uncultured Syntrophobacterales bacterium | reverse complement strand
GCATGAAGTTAATAAGTTAACAGCGTCCCTCTACTTTGAAGGTTGACAAGAAAACGGGATCAGGGTAGGGGGGAGGTCGGTACTCTTAAGGACAATAGTAACGCCAATAAAACGATGAGGGTTACAATGAAACGTTCGACTTCCACCGTGGTTCTGGTATTTATTCTGACATTGCCTATTCTGATGACAGCGACTGCGGCGCTCGCCGTAAACTTTTATGACGGTTCCCGGGCAAAACAAGGCGCCTATTTTCTGACCTATACCTCCCTGTATCTGGCCGACGAGGTAACCGACACGAGGGGCAACAAAATCAAAAGCGATTACGGTCTTGCTAAAGCCGACGAGATTCTCCGCCTTGCATATTATTCGCCCGATTTTGTTGCAACTGCGCTCCTGCCCGTCGGATATATGGATGTCAGATCTGCAAATCAAGAATCGTCTGGCCTGGGTGACATCAATCTCGGCGTCGGTCATTTCCTTCCTTTTAAGAATGTCGATATCCTCCCGATGATGTTCGTTAAATTCCCGACGGGAGAATATGATGTGTCAAAATCCGCCAATATCGGATCCAATCAGTACGACATCAGGCCCATGGTTTTCCTATACAAATCCTTTGGCGATTTCAGCATCGATGCGGCAGCGAAATATTTCTTCCGGCTGACAAACCACACGACAAATGTATTGCCGGGTGATGAGTTTTATCTGCAGTGTCTTCTGGGTTACAATCTTACGGACAAGTTGAAATTGGGGCCCTCCGTCAACTGGATGATAAGCCGGGATAAAGAACAAAACGGTGTGAAAATAGCCAACAGTGCCAGAGAAGCATTCTCTGTCGGTACGGATATCTATTATCGCTTCTCAAAGATGGGTGTCACGTTTACTTATCTTTATGACGTATACGTCGAAAATACAATTAAAGGACATTTTTTCCAGTTAAAAACTGTCTATCTTTTTTAAGAACACGTCGTGACGCGATCTCTCGCCTTTGAAGATTGAGCGTCGACATGTTCCCGGCGGAGTGATTGCAGTGGTTTGGCTGTCATCAAACCGTTCAATAAATTTAAAATCGCAGTGGTAACGAATGACTCTCGTGGGCAAACCGACCTTCTGGAACAACAGGAAACGGTATTACGATCTAAAAAGTTACTGGATCAACCGTTTCGATTGCCGGGTGTACAAGCTTCCGATCGACGCCGGTTTCACATGTCCAAACCGCGACGGCCGTGTCGCCACGGGGGGATGCACCTATTGCGACGGGCAGGGATCGGCGCTTCGTCAGGCGGGAGCGCTGCCGTCAGTTGGCGAACAGGTTCGCCGGGGAACGGCATTCTACCGCGAGCGCGGAAAAGCACAGAAATTCATCGCCTATTTCCAGACCTTTACGAACACCTATGCCCCGCTGGAAACGCTCCGCGTGCTTTACGACGAAGCGCTTGCAGAAGAGGACGTAATCGGCCTTTCGATCGGAACAAGGCCGGATTGCCTTCCGGACAAGACACTTGCGCTGATCCGTTCGTATGCGGAGCGGCATCATGTATGGCTGGAGTTCGGCATCCAGTCGCTCCACGACCGGACGCTTCAGTCGATCAACCGGGGCCACAACGCTGCAACCTTTTGTGAAGCCGTTCAACGGGCTTCCGGCGGACCCATCCTGATCTGCGTCCACATCATCGTCGGCCTTCCCGGCGAGAGCCGCGAGGAGATTCTGGAGACGGCAAGAGAGATCGCAGGGTTGCCTGTTCAGGGGATCAAGATCCACTCCCTCCTTGCTCTGAGGGGGACGGCGCTCGGCGAACGTTATGCAAAGGGGGAAATCGCGCTGATGACCCGCGAGGCGTATGTCGAAACGGTCTGCGACATTCTGGAGATTCTGCCGCCGGAGATGGTAATTCAGAGATTGACGGCCGACGGTTATCGGGATATCTTTCTCGCGCCGGCGTGGGCAGAAAACAAGCTCGCGGTCCTGAACGCAATCGACCGGGAGCTTTCGAGACGGGACGCCTGGCAGGGAATGAAATGGAGAAAAGCATGATCGGGATTGTCGATTACCGGGCGGGCAACCTCACCAGCGTCGCCCGGGCACTGGAAGCGCTGAACGAACCCTGCATGATTACCAATGACAGCTTCGCGCTGGATGACGCAAGCCATATCATCTTTCCCGGCGTCGGCGCCGCCGGACAGGCGATGGCGAACCTTCGGGAGAGCGGTTTGGATGGCCAGTTGAAAAAATGGGTGCAGAACGGCAAGCCGGTCCTTGGAATCTGTCTCGGAACCCAGGTGATTTTCGACCGCAGCGAGGAGGACGAAACCCACTGTCTTGGCATTGTCCCCGGTGTTGTCAAACGGTTTCCGGCGGATCTCCGGGAAGGGGAGGCGAGGCTCAAGATTCCCCACATGGGATGGAACCGCGTCGCATTTCGGAAGGGTCATCCGGTTTTCGCCGGAATCCCCGAAGATGCCGAGTTCTATTTCGTCCACTCCTACTACCCGGCCCCGGCGGACGAGACTTGGGCCGCTGGCTGGACCGATTACGGCATCCGTTTCTGTTCCGCCGTCGCCCGGCGAAACCTTGTCGCAGTCCAGTTTCATCCGGAGAAGAGCGGCAGGCCGGGGCTCACCCTGCTGGCCAATTTCTGCCGCTGGGGAGGAACCGATGCTCAGTAAACGGATCATCCCGTGCCTCGACGTCCGCGACGGACGTCTGACCAAGGGGATAAAATTCAAGGAAAACGTTGATATCGGAAATCCGGTTGAGGCGGCGCGCGGTTACTACGAACAGGGGGCCGACGAGATCGTCTTCTACGACATCACCGCTTCAGCCGAGGGGCGAGCGATCATGCTCGACGTCGTGAAAAGGGTCGCCGAGACGATCTTCATTCCCTTCTCCGTGGGGGGAGGTATCCGGACGGTGGATGATATGCGGCAGGTGATCCTTGCCGGGGCGGAGAAGGTCAGCGTCAATTCTGGGGCGGTGAAAAATCCCGGCGTCATTGCCG
>CAIUXU010000394.1 GCA_903903205.1 uncultured Syntrophobacterales bacterium | reverse complement strand
GACACAACCCCTTTGGGGTAAATATAGTGTGTTTTACAATTTCAGCCCAGGTAGCCGCTGAGATATGCCGCTACCTGGGCTGAAATTGTAATCGAGTATTTCTTTTCGGCTCGTATGACACCTTTTTTCCTGATAATCCCTGAAATATACATGAGAGTCTCGCAGCAGTCTCAATGGCCGTCTTGACCACCGAGGTTGCATATTCCCAGTCGATCTTTCGGGACGTGTCGGTCGTGTGGTGGTAACCAATGCGGTTTAGGTTTTCCAGCCGATTCATGTGTTCGTTGAAAAGAATCACGGGATACCCAGCGTCGGAAAATAGTATCCCGTCGGTATTGTAAAGATAGCTTCTGGGATCGAAACGGGACCGCAGCTTGGGCCTGAACTTTAATTTCAGAGCACGGACGGAGTCGAATGCCTCGGCCGCGATCAGTAATGACGGCTGAGAATCACCGGGATTGACCTGAAAAATGTCGTCCTTTCCGGCCCGCCAGCCGATTAGGTCCATGAGTAATAGGCCAGTGATGTCCTGTTTGGCCGTCATCAACCGGGACAGGAAGTCCCGCGCTCCCAGATCGTCGGGCGGAAATTCCTCACCCGTCAAATGGACCAGCCATAGGTCGTGGAGCGGTTTTGAATCTTTGAGGATGACGGCGGCCCTGAGGAGCGCCGCCGTCGCCGAAACATTGTCGTCAGCGCCCGGGGCTGAGATGCGCCGGCCCGTCCGATCGTATTCGTCCTCGCAAAAGGCAGTGTCGATGTGATCGCCCATCAGCACCGGCCTGTTTAGACCGGCCGGCAGGGCGCCAGGGATCACGGCGATCAGATTGGCCTGGGGCATTCCCCGCCATAAGAAGTCGTGGCGGCGGGTTTCGATCCCCAGAACCCGGTACCGCTCCTCCAGATACTCAATGAGCAAGCCCAACTGGTTGCCGGGATCGGCTCCGCTCTTGGCCTTAAACCGGACTCGGCGGCCGCTCAGGGGGAAAACCGCCTCCGATTCGCCGTCCAGAGCCAGCATGTCTTGTTGATACGCCGCAGTGAAATCGGTCGGCCATGTTTTTATGAACGCAACGTGCTTTGGAAGAGGTGGAAGCACATCATGTACTTTTTTCCACTGAATCTCCCCCGGCCAGGCCAGCCTCTTTGAGGAAAGGGGGAGAAAAAAAGCCGTCGGCCTGCCGTTCAAACGAGCCGGGGCCGGTGTCTGGCGGCATATATCGCCCGGTATGTCACGTTTTTCACGGATATGAGCCATAATATCCGTGGGGGGCCAGGCCGGCGTTCCCGTGGGAAGCGGGGCATCATCCGCTTTTGGCGTCCAGACGCAGTCGCCGAAGGCCGGCTTGTCATACAGACCCGGAAGATCGGAAAAATCGGAAAAAATCAGGGCGAATTCCTTTGGATCGGCCGGGTCGAGCTTGGCGGGAAGCAGAGGGGGAGTCGTCCTTTCACGCCATTTGGTCTGGAGCTGGGAGGCGTCCAGCCATCGCCATGGAGAGATGGGGTTCGCCGATATCCTGAAGCGGACGAAGGCCCAGGTGAGCCTTCCTGCGTCGTCGCGGACCGGCCATGCCTCAAACTCGATTCCGCCATCGTGAGGCGCCAGCCTTTTTTTGACGAGAGCGGCGCGAATGGCTTTCGCCTGGCCTTCACCGAGCGGTTTGAGGAATTGAGGCAGAAGCGGACGCCCACGATCTACGGGAGGCAAGCCAAGCTCCATCTCCCTGGGCGTAGCCCCCAGATAAACGGGCTGGCGCTGTTCGGAATTGGCCTCCATATGCATCCATGGCGCTGGGTCAACGGCCAACTCCGCCAAGCTTTGGACATGGGTGATGGGCCTATCAGACGCCTGGCTTCCCGGGCCAGGCAGGACCAAGGCGAGGGCAAGTAAAACAGAGGCGGCAAGTCGAGATATCACGCCATGTCTGGTTCCGTTCATGTTGGTGGCTCCTTTCACTTGAAAATATCCATAGAAGTATTTGATTTAAGAGTATTAATTAAGTTGTAAAAACACACGCAAATATACTTGTTCACGCACAAAATACACACATTAAAAATAAACAAATAATCATCTTGATTATTTTAAAAAATCTGATTACTTTCCGTTACGAATAATACCGTTCCACTGCTGACAAGTTTGCTTGTTTTAATAGCTGACTTTACTGTGTTCAGGCTGCG
>CAIUXU010000393.1 GCA_903903205.1 uncultured Syntrophobacterales bacterium | reverse complement strand
GGTTATGAGGTCTTTCTGGCGGAAGATGGCAAGACCGGTGTGGAGATGTGGAAATCTGTGGCCCCCGATCTGGCCATGATCGATATGATGATGGAGACTTGGGGGGAAGGGTTTGCCGTCCTCTCCAAGATCCGTGCAACGGACATGGGGAAGGATACCCCACTGTTCTTGTTGAGCGCCGTCGATCTTCAGGGGCCATACAATTCATTTGAGCCGCCGCCCGAGTTTCCAAAGGTCAACGCGGTTCTGCAAAAGCCCGTAAAAGCGGAGGATCTGCTCCGGCGTATCGCCCAGGAATTGGATGGAAAGAAGATGTCATGATGCAGCAGCGGCCCCCTCTCATTCTGATCATCGACGACGAAGAATCCATCCGCGACGGTTGTCGGCAGTCGCTGGAAAAATCAGGCTATTCCGTATTGGGCGCAGCGGATGGGGGCGAAGGAATCCAGATCGCCCGTGAGGCCAAACCGGACATCGCGTTGATCGATCTCAAGATGCCGGGCATCTCGGGGATGGAGATCATTGAAATCCTTTCCCGGGATCTTCCGGATTTGGTGTTAATCATGATCACGGGCTATGCAACGATTGTCTCTGCGGTGGAGGCGATCCAGAAGGGAACCTACGATTACCTGCCGAAACCATTCAGCCCCGATCAGTTGAGGACGGTGGTCCGACGGGCGATCGAACACCGAAGCCTGAAGATCGAAACGAGATGTTTGCGGGAAGAAAAAGAGCGGATGGAAAAAAGTTTCATCACCTTCGTAAGCCACGAAATGCGTTCCCCGCTCGTCGTCATCCGACAGTACATCGAAGCCCTCAAAGCCATCGCTGGCGATCGCTTCGATAAGGAGGCGGAGGAGATCATGGAGAGGTGTCGTTGCCGTGTCCAGGGTCTCGAGACCATGATTGAGCACTGGCTCGATATCAGCAAGCTTGGCGAGGGCGCTTTCGTCGGGAAGAAGCGCTTGGATCTGCTTCAGACGATCAGGCGGAGCACAGAGGAAATGGCTCCCCTCTGCATGGCGAACGGGCTGGTGCTGGAGACGGATCTGCCTGAAAAATTACCGGAAATCCTTGGGGATGCGGAAAGTTTGCTTCGGGTTTTCACCAACATTATCGGAAACGCGACAAAATACACCCCGGAGGACGGCAGAATCAGCATTTCGGCCAAGAGCGACGATTACCATGTAACGGTCCGGATATCCGATACGGGAGCAGGGATTCCCGCTGACAAACTCCCCTTTATTTTCGAACCTTTTTACAGAGTGAGGGGGAAGGAAGAGCGACAGAGGGGTTCAGGCCTGGGTTTGACCTTTTGCAAGCGAATCATGGAGTTGCACGGCGGGGAGATCAATGCCTCGTCCGTGGAGGGTCAAGGATCGACATTTCTGCTGAAATTTCCCACGCAAAACATAGTGCTGAGGACTGAGTAAAAGCACTCAGCACTTTCTTTTACTCAGAACTATGTTTTATTGTCCGGTGCATTCTTGATCTGCATCACGTGTGGCAGTTTTCCGGCCAGTGCAAAAATCTCCTGCGCGAGGCTCTGCACCCGTTGCCGGAGATCGAACAGACAGTCCATCCTCATCATCAGGCCGTCCACCACATCCTCGGCAAACGCCCGACACGTCGGACAACCGCAAGATCCGCAATCAATCCCCGGCAATTCCGACGTCAGGCTCTCGATCTCTTCCAGTTTCCGCATCGCCTCGTGCATGTCCGGGCTGAGCGAGGTAATTGGTCTCGGCAGGATCTTGTCACGGAGATAATAATCCTCCTTGGGAATTTCAGACTGAACCTTCTTGAAAAACTCGATATTTCTGTTCCCGATTTCCTTTGACACAAGATCCAGCTTCAGCTTGGCCATAAACGGGTTTTCCACCATTAGCACCCCCCCCACGCAGCCGCCGACACAGGCTTGGGCCTCCAGGAAATGGATGTTCCGGAACCCTCCCTCCTCGATCTTCTCCAGCATCTGCGAAACCTGGTGTATCCCGTCGACGGAGAGCCGGTTCGGAATATCAACCGCCTCGATCTCCCCCTCGCGGCGCCCCCATCCGATGCCAATGCTTGATGCCCGCTGTATGTCGAAATTCTCCACGACCCTCTCGAAATTCAACTTGACAAAATTCACCATGTCGCGGATCGCAATCACACCCGTCACATTGGAATGATTCGTCCC
>CAIUXU010000392.1 GCA_903903205.1 uncultured Syntrophobacterales bacterium | reverse complement strand
TTTTCGCTTCCCCAGAGGGGCAGGGGTGTGGCGATCAAGACCTTGATGCCGAGTGCGGCCAGCCCCAGCGCAAAGGTAAATTCCCGGCTGTTCCGGAGACCCGTGAAACAGATCCCCTTTAGAGAGGGTAGTCTCCCCGACTCCTTTAGAGCCCGTACTGCGGCAAGGGGACCTTCCTCCGCTTCGAGAATGCCGACGGGGAGATCCTGTTTCATCATCCAGAGGGCGGCATCGCCCCAGGAGGCGACGGCAAGCTCCTCGGCGCGGAGTGCTTTGGCCAGTTCCGTGGGAAGGTGTCCCAGCGAGTGTAAAAGGGTGTCGGCGCCTCCGATTAGCGCAATCCTCGCGGATCCACCGTTCTTCAGGGCAGACAAAATGTCATTGTTCCCTTGGTTTACACGCCCTTCGGTAATCAGAGCCGCGTCGGGTGTGAAGGTGCTCGGGGTTCTGCGGTTGAATCCGTCACGGGCGCGATTCAGGATTTCTGCTATCCCCGTGTTGTTTGCTGGGGAGATGACGGAAAGTTTCATCTTTTCACAGAGGGCGAAGATGCCCGGGGCGGTTCCGTCCCCGGCAATGAGAAGGTTGAATTTCCCTGAGCTGAGCACGGTTTCCGCTTCGCCGGAGGTACAGGCGATAGGAAGGAAATTTTCACCGGCTGGAATCCAGTCACCGAGAGACAGAAGGTGTACTTCGGGATTTTTCAGGCCTGCAGTCTCGTTCCGGAGCGCTTCGACAGTTGTTTTAGAAACTTGTCCGGTTAAGGCGATCCGGATTGCCTCACCAGCGAGGAGGCCGTATCCGACGCGAATACCTCTAACAGTGGACTCGGATTTTGCCTCTCCTCCCAGGCCGACACTGAGAAGCCCAAGACGGATGGCCTGTTGGATCAGGACTTTGGGGGCGGCGGAAGGTCGGGCCAGCATCCGGACGCTCTCAAGGATCTCCGCACATGAGAGGGTTTGGCTGCTTGTCTCTCCCGGAACCGTGGCCGCCTTTGAAGAGAATGGCGCAGTCCAGGCGATATCGGTGTTGCACAAACCCGGATGCAGGGCCATTGTTTCCAGAGCGCCCTGGAGGCTCAGGCGAAGCAGAAAAGCGGCGACCATTCCGTCTCGATCGAGACCGCAAATGCCGCTTTGCGGCCCACGTCCATACGGATCGATCCGGCAGGGGCCCTGCATACACCCGTAGGGGCAGGAGAGGCCGAGGCGGAGAAAACCGTCCTGCGGCTGCTGTTTTTCATACCGTTCCCAGTTGAGACTGATCCCTCTCTGTGATGATTCACGCAGAAGATCTTGGCTCACCGGGTCCACCGTTTTGAAATGAATCGTTTCCATAGGTTATTCAACTCCTGACTTATTTATTATCATTAAGATTATCTTCCGAGATCCAGAAGGCGGATCCCCTCGACACCCACCCCCGTCATCGCCTTGGTCGTTTTTTGCCTATTCTCCCGGAGGAGCTCTTCGATCCCCTCGAGTTCCACCACCTCCAGCGCCCGTGTCGGACAGACGTCCACGCATACTGGCTTTTCCATGTAGAGGCAACGGTCGCACTTGATGGCGATCTTCCGCTCAGGGGAAGGGTAGATGACGCCGTAGGGGCAGAAGGCGGTGCAGGTCCAACAACCGATGCAGCGATCCTCTTGAAGGATTACCATGCCGCTCTTCTCCTCCCGGCGAAGGGCGCCGGTAAGGCAGGCGTCCAGGCAGGGCGCCTGGAGGCAGTGTCGGCACTGAAGCGGAAAGGCGCCCTCCGGTCCTCCCTCGACGCGAACGCGGGGTTGGGGGAACGGGGTTTCCTGAACGGCTGCGAGGAGAGTCTTGCCCTCGCTTCCGCGCTCCGCCCCGCAGTACAGCTCACAGGTCTTGCAACCGGTGCAGCGGTCCATATGAACTCCGATTACTTTCATGCAATACTCCTGTCAATGAATTTAAATCCGTTAACGCCGAGCTTCCTCATGCCACTGACCGTCTCCCCTTGTACTTTCTCCAGAGGATGGGGAAGAGGGGGGAGAAGAGAGAAATCAGCGCGACGGTCATGATCACCCCGGAGATGGGTCGGGTGAAAAAAATGGATAGGCTGCCGTGCGAGATCGTAAGGGACTGGCGAAGCGACATCTCCACCATCCGCCCGAGGACCAGCGCCAGCACCATCGGCGCCTCCGGAAAACCGAGTTTCCGCATCAAATAACCGACCACGCCGAAGAAAAACATGATCCACATGTCGAAGATATTGTTGTCCGTTGCAAAGATCCCGGTGGCCGCGATCGTAAGGATGAGCGGCATCAGCACCTTGTAGGGAACCTTAAGAAGCTGAACCCAGATTCCGATCAGTGGCATGTTCAGGATGACCAATAACACGTTCCCGATATACATGCTGGCGATCAGCCCCCATACGAACTCGGGATTGGTCGTAAAGAGCATCGGGCCGGGGCGCAGGCCGTGGATCATCAGCGCGCCCAGCATGACCGCCGTCGCTCCCCCCGAGGGAATCCCCAGTGTGAGCAGCGGCACCATTCCGCCGCCTGCCGCCGCATTGTTGGCCCCTTCCGGCGCCGCGACCCCCTCAATCACCCCTGTTCCGAATTTTTCCGGATGTTTGCTCAATTTCTTCTCCACCGCGTAGGCGATGAACGAACAGAGAGTTGCCCCGGAGCCGGGGAGGATCCCGATAAAGAAACCAAGGAAGGAGCCGCGCCAGATTGCCCCGAACGAATCCTTCCAGTCCTGCTTGTTCGGGAAAAGGCTCAAGAACCCCAGTTTGGCATCAGAGAAGACCTGCTTGATCGGCGCCTCCATATTTTCCAGGATCTCAGCGACAGCGAAAAGCCCGATCGCCATTCCGATGAAACCGACGCCGTCCAGCAAATTCATGTTGTCGTAGGTGAACCGGGAAACTCCGCTGATCGCGTCAATGCCGATGCAGGAGATCAGGAGTCCCAGGACGGAGCTGATGTACGCCTTCAGGGGGTTATCGCCACCCAATGCCGAGACCAGTGTCAGGCCCATGAACGTCAGGCAAAAGTACTCCGGGGGTCCGAAGGATACGGCATAACCCGCCAGCGGGGGGGCAAGCAAGGTCAGCATAATGATCGAAAAAGTTCCCGCGATGAATGACGACAGCGCGGCCATCCCCAGGGCCGGTCCCGGTCTCCCTTTTTTGGCCATTTGATAGCCGTCCAGCATGGTCACAACCGAGGCGGACTCCCCGGGGAGGTTGATCAGGATCGAGGTTGTCGATCCGCCGTACATCGCCCCGTAGTAGACCCCGGCCATCGTGATGATAGCCGTCGTCGCGCTCATCCCGAATGTGACCGGGATCAGGATCGCGATCCCGGTCGTCGGTCCGATTCCCGGCAGAACACCGATCAGAGTTCCGATCAACACCCCGATAAAACAGAAAAGGAGGTTCTCCCAGGAGGTGGCCACCTGAAATCCCATGATCATATTATCGAATATATTGTACATAAGGCCTCCGCATAAAAATTAGAACCCGAACATGTTCGAGGGTAGCGTAATCTTCAACAGGAACTGGAAAGTAATGAAGAGCAAGGCCGTCGTACACACCGCGACCATCAAGGTCAGCGGCCATTTCTCCCGTTCCACGGCCTTCATCAGAAACACGATGAACAGGAACGTGTCCGCCAGGTATCCCACAACCTCGATGAGGAAGATATATAACCCAAGACCAACCATGACCAGCGTAATTGCGATCAGCGCTGTCTTTCCGGGAAAGATGGAATGATGGTCCTCCTCAGTCGCCGGTCGGCGCCAGGCGGAAACGAACAGGATTGTCGCAAAGATAGCCAGAATGACGGCAAGCCAGAAGGGAAGGAACGCTGGCCCCGGTCCGAACGTTGCCGACGCAGGCATACGCCAGGTCTCCTGGATCGCAAATCCGGAGAGTGCCAAAAGAACAACACCTGTAATCATATCGGCTTTTTTCATCTGTAACCTCTTGCTTCCGTTTCAGAAAACGGGGGTGCGAACCACCCCCGTTTGTTTTTTTCCGCAAACCGCAGCTACTTCTTCTTGATCAGTCCCATATCTTTGACAATCACCGCGTACCTGGCGTTCTCCTTATCCAGCCATTTGCCAAAGGTCTCGCCGTCCATCCACGCTGCGGAAAGCATGTTGTCTGCGAGATACTTCTTGAAGGTATCCGTCTTCATATATTTGGCAAAGGCCTCTTCCAGGGTCTTCTTCGCATCCGCCGGGATGTCGGCCGGGGCTACGAGGCCACGGTTCTGCTGGTAGGTGACGTCAACCCCTTGTTCCTTCAATGTCGGGACATCGGGGGCGCCGGGCAAGCGTTTATCGGAAAAGACACCGAGGAGTTTGACCTTGCCTGCCTTGAAGAGTTCCAGGGCCTCTCCAGGGTTGCTGACCGCGATGTCGATGTGCCCGCCGAGGAGGGCTGCATTGACTTCGCCGCCGCCGTTGAAGACGATGAAATTGAACTGGACACCCGCCGCTTTCTCAATCAGATAGGCGCATACGGAGTCGGATGAACCGAGCTGCGTTCCGCCGACGGTGATCTTCTTGGGGTTGGCCTTGGCGTCGGCGACGATCTCCTTGACCGATTTGTACTTCGATTTCGGGTTGACCATCAGCATGTATTCGTCGAAGGCGAAGTTGGCGATCGGTGTGAAGTCCTTGAGGCCAACCGGGGTGATCCCCATCAGCGGCGTGGTCATGAAGCTCGTCACCGCGGTAAGGAGATAGTAGGGGTCTTTCTTCTTGCCGGCCACATAGGCGAAGGCGATCGCGCCGCTTCCGCCCGGTTTGTTCTCGACGATGATTGGCTGGGGAAGGAGCTTTTCCTTATCGAACGCTGCGGACAATGTGCGGGCAAAGATATCGCTCCCGCCGCCGGCGCCGGCATGAATGATCATGGTGATGGGTTTCGTCGGGTATGGACCGGCGGCCAGTGCGTTTCCCGCGCCGATCGCGACAAAAAGGACAACCAAAAACAATACGGACAGTCTGGACAGGGTTTTCATTCTCTACCTCCATGATGGTTCCAGTACGCAGACGGTCTCCCAATAAAACCGCCGCGACTGAAATGATAAATTAAGGATATTACAGCCTACACCCGCTGTCGTTCAGCGAATATTTCCGCGACCACCCCCTTTGTCCTCTGCAATCAGCGTTGCGTTGATTTGAAGATCGTGACTGTTTTCGTCGGTTTGATTATAGAGTTGCTCGATCTGAATATCGAAATGATTCTCCAGTTCGCGGATTGCCTTCTCCGTATTCCGCTCCGTGATCGCTTTAACGATCCGGTCGTGGATGTCCAGCATCAGTTCGATTCGCGAAGGGTCATTCTGGAAGTATTCGCGGCGCATATTGATCCAAAGGGGTTGGATCGTCAGATTCAGCAGCTTTTCCATGATCCCCTCGATGACCCGGTTCTTCGTGGCTCGGGCTATCGCCTGGTGAAATTCTTTCCCATATCTGAGATACTCTTCAAGATCCCCACGGCGGCCGCGAGCGCACTTTTCGTCCCAGGTCTCCTTGAGAGCGACGAGATCGGCATCCGTTGCGACCTTGATGGCCAACTGCGCCGCGCCGATCTCCATGGCCTTGCGGGCCTGCATGTTTTCGTATGGGCTGTCGCATTCCTCAAGCACGGTGAGTGCTTGGAGGGTAAGATCTTCGTTGTCAGAAGGGAAGCAGACGTAGGTGCCGTCACCGGGACGACTTTCGAGAAGACCGACGATTTGCAGGGCGCTGATTGCTTCTCGCAACGACGGACGGCTCACCCCCATCTGCTCGGTGATGATCCGTTCCGAAGGCAATTTACTCCCTGCCGTGTACCCACCGGAATTAATCATCCGCAGGATCTGATCGGCGATGAATGAACTCTTCTTCTTGAATCTGGTTTGGGCTACTTTTTCAAAAGTCATTCATTCCCTCAAATTGGTAAGACCGGTAAGACCGGATGGTGGGACTATACCAACCCAGGGATGAAGTCAAGAGAAAAATTATACCCTATTACTTCGGTTGTGTATCAGAGGCGTTTTCGTTGAGGAGCGCCTGCCAGGACGACAGAGCGGTAAGTGCGCGTTTCGCGTAACAGAGGCCTCTCTCTTTCTTGCGGATATGACCGGGTAGAGGCGGGAAGAGTCCGAAGGTGACGTTCATCGGCTGATAAGATTTCCGGTCGGCGTTGTTGATGTGACCGACCAGCGCGCCCAGGGCCGTTTCGAGCGGAGGCGGGATCATCGGGTGGTCTGAGAGATAGCAGGAAGCATTCAGACCGGCCAGCAGGCCCATAGCCGTGGATTCGACATAACCCTCAACACCAGTAATCTGTCCTGCAAAGAAAAGACTCGGGTGCGACCGGAGCTGCAGGTTTGGTGTCAGCAGGGTTGGGGCGTTCAGAAAGGTGTTCCTATGAACGCTACCGTAGCGGGCGAATTCCGCGTTTTCCAGGCCGGGGATCATTCGGAAAATCCGGCGTTGTTCCGGCCAAGTCATTTTCGTCTGAAACCCAACGATGTTATGAAGGATTCCATTCCGGTCCTCTCTTCGGAGCTGGACGACGGCGTGGGGTTGCTCGCCAGTTCGCGGGTCGGTCAGGCCGACCGGTTTCATCGGTCCGTAGGCGAGGGTGTCGATTCCTCTGCGGGCGATCACTTCGATCGGGAGGCATCCCTCGAAGCATTTGATCTCCTCGAAGGTGCGGAGGGGGACCTCTTCCGCCTTGGTCAGTTCCATCCGGAAGTTCTCGTAGGTTTCCCGATCCATCGGGCAGTTCAGGTAGTCCGCCTCGCCATGTCCGTAACGGGATGCCGCGAAAACGCGACCGAGATCGATGGATTCCCCTTCGATAATCGGGGAAATCGCGTCATAAAAGTAGAGGTAATCTCCGCCTGTCAATGCGGCAATAGCGCGGGCGAGGGCGTCGGATGTGAGAGGCCCGGATGCAATGATCGCTATTCCCTCCGCAGGGATTTCAGTGACTTCGCCGCGGATCAGCTCCAGCCCGGGCTGGGCAGCAAGCTTTTCTTCAATGAAAATGGAGAAGGCGTTTCGGTCAACGGCCAACGCCTTTCCTGCCGGGACGGCCGTGGCGTCTGCCGCAGCAAGGATCAGGGAATCGAGCCGCCGCATCTCCTCCTTCAGGAGCCCGACGGCGTTTTCCAGCGCACCCGAGCGGAGCGAGTTGCTGCAGACAAGCTCAGCTAGATGAGATGATTTGTGGGCCGGAGAAAAACGTTCGGGTTTCATCTCGCAAAGGCGCACACGGTGGCCGCGACGGAGGAGCTGCCAGGCCGCCTCGCAACCGGCAAGTCCCCCGCCGATGATGGTGAGCGGGGCGTCATATGTTGTCCTGTTCACAATGATCTCTCCGCCGCCGGTCAGGATGGCTGCGCCGTATCGTCTCCTGTTGACCCCTTTAGCGGCGCTTTGTATTTCATGATGGTTTTACACTCCGGATAGCCTGTGCAGCCGAGGAATTGGCCGTAGCGGCCTTTTTTGACGGCCATCGGCTTCCCACATTTGTCGCAGGAAACGTCGCTGAGTTCAACCGGGGAGGCCGGAGCGCCGGCCAGCGCACCCCTGGGTGTCTTAACGATGTTCTTGCATTCGGGATAACCGGTGCAGCCGAGGAAGGTTCCAAAACGGCCCCTCTTTACGGCCATCGGTTTTCCGCATTTCTCGCAGACCGCGTCGCTCACTTCCCCTGCCGGCGCGGCGATCGGCATCCCGTCCGGACCGATGTTGATCGTATGTTTGCATTCTGGGTAACCGGTGCAGCCGAGGAACTTCCCGAAGCGGCCCGCGCGGGCGGACATCGGCTTCCCGCAGAGGGGGCAGGGGATATCCGGACCGTTCTCTTCACCGTTTGCCGCGCGATCCTCAAAGACAAATTCAACCTTCCATTCGTCGTTAAGGCGAAGTCCGGCGGAGAAGGGTTTTCGGGTTTTGAACGAGAAAAAACCATCCAGCGATGCGGTCGCCCGCGTGTCCATCAGCAAAATGGCCTCATCTTTGGTGATCAGACGCTGGCTCATGGTTTTGTAAAGTTTGAAATCGCAGCCGGTGCATTCATAGGCCTTGAGTTTTTCACGTAACGGCGCGCCACACTTCGGGCACTTTCCAAAAGGTTCGCTGTTCTCGAATCCTGTATCCATATCAAATCCTCTGGCCTTTTCAACGATCTGGGAGGTAAATTGCATGATTTCCTTCATGAAGTCGGGGCGGGAGAGCTTGTTTTTCTCCATCAGGAGGAGCTTGTTTTCCCACTCGCCGGTCAGGGTGGGAGAAACGAGCTCCTGCACCGGAATGGCTTCCAGCAGGCCGATCAGGTTCATCGCCTTTGACGTGGGCAGAAGATCCCTGCGGTCGCGCGTCAAATAGTGAGCACTGATCAGCTTCTCGATCGTTTCAGCCCGCGTGGCTGGAGTGCCCAGCCCCCGCTCTTTCATGGCTTCGGCCAAAGCCTCGTCGTCGAGCAGTTTCCCCGCCGTTTCCATTGCAGCCAGAAGCGTGGCGTCGTTGTAGCGAGGCGGCGGATTGGTCCGCGATCCGTCCAGTTCGACCTTGCGGGTCAATATTCCGTGGTTGTCCGCAAGGGCGGGCAGGTGGCTGGCGATACCGATCTCGGGCTCCGCCTCCACCTCCTTTCCAA
>CAIUXU010000391.1 GCA_903903205.1 uncultured Syntrophobacterales bacterium | reverse complement strand
GTTCCATCGTGTGATTGGCGATTTCATGGTTCAGGGGGGCGATCCGTCAGGGACTGGCCGGGGCGGCCCCGGCTACACGTTCGCGGATGAGTGCCGGGGAAATCCGCTGAAACACGACAGCAAGGTGATCTCAATGGCAAATTCCGGGCCGAACACGAACGGAAGCCAGTTTTTCATCACCCACGCACCGCAGCCGCACTTGAACGGAAAGCACACCGTTTTCGGAAAGGTCATCAAAGGCGCTGATGTCGTTGATGCGCTCCGCCAGGGTGACCGGATGGAAAAGGTTTCGGTAAGCGATTCAGACGCTTCAGACCTCCCAGCCTGATCCCGGCAAGGCCGCGTCGCCAGTGTCGCCGCTTATCGGCCTTAGGAGCACCGCCCCCTCAGGCTGATTCGAGGACATGTTTGTCGGGCATCTATAACAAGGGGATATGAAATGTCAGAGCAGCTAAGGTACTACAGCACAAATCGCCATCTGGATGACATCCCCGGCATCGCCCCCTTCAGGGAAACGGTCTCCTTCCGGGAAGCCCTCCTGATGGGACAGGCCCCCGACGAAGGGCTCTTCATGCCGGAGCGGATTCCCACTCTGCCGGCAGGGGCATTCCGGGCGCTCAAAGGGGCGACCTACGCGGATGCTGCCATGCTCGTAGCGTGGGCATTCCTGGCAGGCGAGATCGCTGAGCAGACCCTGCGTGCGATCATCGATGATGCCTACAGCTTTGAAGTGCCACTGGAGAACGTTTTCGCACGAAAATACATCATGCGGCTCGATCAGGGACCGACAGCCTCTTTCAAGGATTTCGCCGCCCGCATGATGGCTCGTCTGATGAGCGCTTTTAGCGATCCGGGAAAAAGGCTGAACGTCCTGGTTGCCACCTCCGGAGATACCGGAAGCGCCGTGGGAGATGCCTTCAAGGGCGTGGAGGGAATCGACGTGACGATCCTCTACCCGCGGGGCGAGGTAAGCGGCCGACAGAAGAAACAGCTCGATACCATCGGCGGCAATGTCCGCGCCGTTTCGGTGGACGGAAAGTTCGATGACTGCCAGGATCTCGTCAAGCAGGCCTTCTCCGACCCGGACTTCGCCAGCTTCAACCTCACCTCGGCCAACTCGATCAATTTTGGCAGGATCCTTCCGCAGATCGTTTACTTTGTCTGGGCATGGGCGCAGCTTTCGCGCGACGGCGAGCCGGCCATATTCTCGGTGCCGTCGGGAAACTTCGGTGACGCCCTCGGTTGCGAATACGCCAGGCGGATGGGCCTCCCCGTTGAAAAGCTCGTCATGCCGACGAACGAAAACAATGAAGTCCCCCGCTTTCTGGAGACCGGCGTCTATGAGAAGGTCTCGCCGTCGCGGTCCTGCCTCTCGAATGCGATGAACGTGGGCCACCCGAGCAACCTGGCCCGTTTGTTCGACCTCTACGACGGCACCGTAGACCGTACCGGCATCGTCCATCGCATCCCGAACCTCGACGAGATGCGAAAACATATCTACTCGGTGAGCATCTCCGACCGGGAAACAACAAAGACGATCAAGCGGATTTACGACCAGTACCGGGTGCTTCTTGAACCGCACGGCGCCGTCGGCTGGCGGGGACTCGAGGTCTATCTTGAACTGACCGGCGACGTCCCCCTCTGTATCAGCCTGGAGACGGCCCATCCCGCAAAGTTTCCCGACAATATCCGGGAGCTGCTGGGGATCAACCCCGATCTCCCGCAAAGCATGAAAGATATCGATGAGCGATCGGGAGATCCGGTTCTCCTCACCAACGACTACGGCAAATTCCGAAAATACCTCCAGCAGAACCTGCGCGTAGCAGACTGAAGGGCAGCGCCCACAAGGAAAGGTTGATTCATGATTGAATTGCGAAAAAACCAGGGAATACTTCTTGTGAACGGCAAGGAGACCATCGACTATAAAGAGGGACTGACGCTTGCGGACATGCGGAAGGTGCTCCCTTCCTTTCAGGGGACGGAACAGGCGCTCCGGAAAGAAGAGGCACGGAAGGCCACGATGGCCTTTGGCATTCTCTCCGCGCATCAGCGGGGACCGGAGAGCGAAGGTCTGAAAATCCGTTTCGACGCCCTGACTACCCACGACATCACCTATGTCGGCATCGTTCAGACGGCCCGGGCCAGCGGGTTGAAAAACTTTCCCGTTCCTTGCTCTCTTACCAACTGCCACAACAGCCTCTGCGCGGTCGGCGGCACCATCAATGAGGATGATCATATATTTGGCCTGTCGGCGGCGCAAAAGTACGGCGGAATCTATGTACCGGCCCACCAGGCGGTTATGCACCAGTACATGCGGGAACAAATGGCCGGTTGTGGAAAGATGATCATGGGGTCGGACAGCCACACCCGCTACGGCGCGCTGGGCGCCATGGGAATCGGCGAGGGTGGCCCGGAACTGGTGAAGCAGCTTCTGAGCCGAACCTACGACACGGTCCGACCGGATGTGGTCGCCGTCTTTTTGGAAGGGAAGCCCCGTGATGGCGTGGGACCGCAAGATGTAGCGCTCGCGATCATCCGGGCCGTCTTTAAAAACGGCTTCGTCCAGAACAAGGTCATGGAATTTGTCGGTCCGGGGATCGGAAATCTCTCCGTCGACTTTCGCAACGGCATCGACGTGATGACCACGGAGACGGCCTGCCTTTCCACGATCTGGCGCACCGATGAAAAAGTGGCGGCTTACTACCGCACGCATGGCCGGGAGGAAGAGTACCGGAAACTCGAACCGGGAAGCGTGGCCTATTACGACGGCCTCATCCGAGTGAATCTCTCCCGGGTGGAACCGATGATCGCCCTCCCCTTTCACCCGAGCAATGCCTTTACCATCCGTGAACTGAAGGCAGACCTGATGGACATCCTCCGGGAAACGGAAAAGGAAGCCCAAAAACAGCTCGAAAACCCCGCGCTGAAATATTGTCTCACAGACAAGGTCATCAAGGGAAGACTCAAAGTGGACCAGGGGGTCATCGCCGGTTGCGCGGGAGGAACCTTCGAGAACATCGCTTACGCCGCGGCCCTTTTGAAGGGCCATTCCATCGGTGATGAGGAATTCTCCCTGAGCTTTTATCCGGCGAGCCAGCCGATTCTGATCGAGCTTACGCGCAAAGGAATGTTGGCATCCATTCTGGACAGCGGGGCCACCATGAGGACCGCGTTCTGCGGTCCCTGTTTCGGCGCGGGGGATGTGCCGCCAAACCAGGGGCTCAGCATTCGCCACACGACACGCAACTTCCCGAATCGCGAGGGCTCCCGCCCACAGGATGGCCAGATCGCCTCCGTCGCATTGATGGACGCCCGATCCATCGCGGCAACCGCGCTGAATCGGGGTTTTCTGACCGGCGCAGATGAGATCCCTTTTCATCCCCGCCGCGTGCAATACCATTTTTCGGCAGGGGTTTACGAAAACCGGGTCTATCAGGGATACGGGAAAGCGAAACCCGATATCCCTTTGCGTTTCGGTCCAAACATCGTGGATTGGCCCGCCATGTCCGCCCTGCCGGATCACCTCTGCCTGGTCGTTGCATCCGTGATTACAGATCCGGTGACCACGACGGACGAGCTGATCCCGTCAGGGGAGAC
>CAIUXU010000390.1 GCA_903903205.1 uncultured Syntrophobacterales bacterium | reverse complement strand
TGCAGGACGCCGATCGTAAAAGAGGCTTCCTACCGTTTCGACGCGGCGAAAGGCGGCCTGACCTGCAATATTTGCGCACCGGGGAGCCGGGATGCCATCCCCGTATCTCTCGGAACGATCCGGACATTGCTTTTGGGGCGCGATATGGAGATCGACCGTCTTGGCCGCCTGCTTCTCTCGGATCGGTCCGCGGATGAAAGCCGCCGAATCCTTGCCCATTTCATCCGCCACCTCCTTGGGCGTGAGTTGAAATCAGTTCACGTCCTGAATGAAATCCGACGCCTGGGGATCTGAACTGCCCCGATTTCGTATTGACAGACACCGGGTGGCGTGCTAAGGAACTGCGTGTAAAACAGCTATGATATCAAGAAATAACATCTATTAGTCGACAGGAGGAGATGTGACTTTTCAGGAATTGATTTTTGCCCTCGAACGGTACTGGGCAGGCCAGGGTTGCGTCATCCAGCAGCCCTACGACGTCGAGAAGGGGGCGGGCACCTTTAACCCGGCCACCTTTCTGCGCGCCCTGGGACCGGAACCATGGAACGTGGCTTATGTGGAACCCTCTCGCAGACCCACGGATGGTCGCTACGGTGAAAATCCGAACCGCCTCCAGCACTACTATCAGTACCAGGTGATCATGAAGCCGTCGCCTCTGAACATCCAGGAGCTTTATCTCGATTCGCTGAAGAGCTTCGGGATCGACCCGCTGGAGCACGATATCCGTTTTGTTGAAGATGACTGGGAGTCCCCCACTGTTGGCGCCTGGGGGCTCGGCTGGGAGGTTTGGCTCGACGGGATGGAAATCTCCCAGTTTACCTATTTCCAACAGGTCGGCGGTTTCGATTGCCGCCCCGTCTGTGCGGAGTTGACTTACGGCACCGAACGGATCGCGATGTACATCCAGGGGATCGATAACGTCTATGACCTCGAATGGACGAAAGGAATCAAATACGGCGACGTCCATCACCAGAGCGAGGTGGAGTGGTCCGTTTACAATTTCGAGACTGCCGACATCTCCCAGCTCAGGCAACGATTCGACATGTACGAAGCCGAAGGGATGCGGGCGGCGGAAAAGGGTCTCGTGCTACCGACATACGACCATTGTCTCAAGTGCTCCCACACCTTCAACCTGCTGAATGCCCGGGGGGCGATCAGTGTGGCCGAGCGGACGAGCTACATCGGCCGTGTCCGGAATCTTGCCCGTTTGAGCGCCGAGGGTTACCTCCGACAGCGGGAGGAGATGGGCTACCCGCTTCTACGCACAGCAGCAGGGTGCGTCAGCGAAGCGTAATGAACCGAAACAAGCGGAGAAGAAAAAACAACAACCAGCATTCACCCATGTCATCCCCGAATTCTCTTATCGGGGATAAAGGAGAATTTTGATGGGCAAGGAACTGCTCCTGGAAATTGGAACAGAAGAGATTCCGGCGGCCTTTCTGCCGAAGGCGCTCAGGGATTTTGAGGAGATCACCCGTGGAGAACTGGCTGCAAACCGGATCCGTCATGGGGAGATCCGGACGATGGGGACGCCCCGTCGGCTTTTCCTGACAGCGGACGGCCTGGCCGCACGGCAGGATGATCAGGTGATCGAAAAGCTGGGCCCGGCCGTGAGAGTCGCCTTTGACGAGCAGGGAAATCCCTCCCGTGCCGCCGTCGGTTTCGCCAGAGGGCAGAACCTTGGCATTGCAGACTTGGAGCGGGTAACAACGGAGAAAGGGGAGTATCTCTGCGCCCGGAAGAAGATCATCGGTGAAGCGACGGAGGGCCTTCTCCCGTTCATCCTGACGAAGGTCATCACCGGAATCCCCTTCCGGAAATCGATGCGCTGGTCCGACCAGGAGTTCCGTTTTGCTAGACCGATCCACTGGATCCTCGCCCTTTTCGATGGCCAGATCGTTCCGTTCCAGATCGCAAATGTCGAAAGCGGCAACATGAGCCGGGGCCACCGGTTCATGGGACCAGACCCTTTTATGGTCGAGAATCTGGAAGGATACCTTGCCGGGATGCGCAAACGTTTCGTGATCGTCGATCCCGCAGAGCGAAAAGAAATCATCCGCGAGGAGACCCGAAAAGCGGCGGCAACCGTCGGTGGCCACGTCCTTCCATCCGATGAACTTCTGGAAACAGTGACGTTTCTGACCGAATACCCGACGGTTGTCTGCGGGAATTTCGACCGGGAATATCTGGGGCTTCCGCAGGAGGTGCTCATCACCACAATGATCTCCCATCAGAAATATTTTCCGGTGGTGGATGAAAGCGGAGCGCTGCTCCCCCACTTCATCACGGTCAACAATACCCTGGCCCACGATCCCGCGGTCGTGAGACGCGGAAACGAGAAGGTGATTCGCGCCCGCCTCTCCGATGCGCGATTCTTCTTTGAAGCGGACCGAAAGATCCCCCTTGACCGGCGTGTAGCTGATCTCAAGAAAGTGGTCTTCCATACCCTTCTCGGAACATCCTATGAAAAGGTTATGCGCTTCCGGAAACTCGCCGCCTGGATTGCCGGCCGGATCGATCCGACCCTCGCGTGCAAGGTGGATCGAGCAGCGCTGCTTGCAAAGGCGGATCTGGACACCCAGATGGTGGGCGAATTTGCCGAGCTGCAGGGGATCATGGGGCGCGAATACGCGCTCCTGGCCGGCGAGGATCCTGTCGTGGCGAAGGCGATCCATGAGCATTACCTGCCCACCGCGGCGGGAGGAAACCTCCCCGAGACCGACGAGGGGGCGATTGTCAGTATCGCCGACAAGACGGATTCGATCTGCGGCTTCTTCGGCGTCGAACTGATCCCGACCGGAACGGCCGATCCCTACGCGTTGCGTCGCCAGGCGCTTGGCGTGATCAACATCATTCTGGAGAAACGCTATCATTTTTCGCTGGGTTCCCTTGTCGATGAGAGCCTCGCCACCCTGGGACCGGTGCTGAAGCGCCCTTCCGCTGAAACAAAAACGGCCGTGATCGAATTCTTCAAGGGTCGGTACCAGAACCAGCTCATCTCACAGGGCCACCCCTATGATGTTGTTGATGCCATCTTGGCAACCGGCATCGACAGCCTGGTCGCAGCAGATGATAAAATCCGGGCAATGGCAGACTTCAAGACCCATCCGGACTTTCAGCCGCTCGCGATCGCCTTCAAGCGGGTGGTCAACATTACCCGTGGCTTCCATGAAGGCGTTGTCGATCCGGCCCTTTTTTCCGGACCCGAGGAAAAACATCTTCACGAGGCGTTTCTGAAGATCCGCGAGACGATCTTGATTCAAAGGGGACACCTTGCGGCAAGGTGTCCCCGCGATTATGCCGCTGTTCTCCTGGACCTTGCCAAGCTCAGAGTACCGGTCGATGCCTTTTTCGAGGCGGTTCTTGTGATGGCGGAGGATGAGAAGGTCCGTTTTAACCGGCTCTCTCTGCTGGGCGAAATTTCAACCCTTTTCCACGATGTCGCCGATTTTTCAAGAATTGTTACGGAATTGCATAATTAACGGAGATGATCATGACAGATCCTATCAAAAACAGAGAAGTCAGCGAACTCGAAGATAAACTTCAACTGCGCCAGGCCCTCCTTGACATCACCAACCGGATCCATGCCGCCCAAAACATCAAGCAGATCCTTGTCGATCTGAAAGATGGGATTCTAAACCTCTTCAGCGCCCATTCGATCACCATCTATGTGGTGGACCGACCGCGCAACGAAATCTATTCCATGTTTCTCGCCGGTGCGCAGGTCAAGGAAATCCGGGTTCCTATCAACAACAAGAGCATCGCCGGGCACGTGGCGAACACGGGGAAGGTGATCAATATCGCCGATGCCTATGATATCGAAGAGTTGAAAAAAATCGATCGGGAGCTGGCCTTTGATTTGAGTTGGGACAAGAAGACAGGTTTCCGGACGAAGCAGATCCTCGC
>CAIUXU010000389.1 GCA_903903205.1 uncultured Syntrophobacterales bacterium | reverse complement strand
TGTAGAGTTCATGGGAAAACCATATAGCGAAGGCTTGTTGCTGGAAATCGGCTTTGCCTATGAGCAAGCAACCAAGCTGCGCAAGCCGCCTGCCGGTCTTCCCGACCTTGACTTTAGCAGTGTTAAGAAATAACTTTTTTTCGCAAGGGTTGCTAACCTGAAGCAAGAGGAGATCCGAACTGGATCTCCTCTTAATATTTCTTGACAAGCCAAAGCAGCTCCCCTTATACTCCCGCCCATTGAAAACAATGGCTTATCAATTCAACAAATACGAATCGTTTCCCCTCGAAGTGGCAGAGGTGATATTGGAAAGGAGAAATCTGTGAAGTGTACTGAGGTGATTGCGCGTGTTCTACAGGCTGAAGGGGTCGAACAGATGACCTGCTTTCCGTTAAACCCGATCATCGATGCGGTGGCCGCCTTGAACATCCGGCCTCTTGTGGCGAGGACAGAACGGGTGGTTGTCAACATTGCCGACGGTTACAGCCGGATGACGAGCGGGCACAAGATCGGTGTATGCGCGGTTCAGTACAGCGCCGGCTCTGAAAACGCCTTTGCAGGCGTCGCGCAGGCGTACGGCGATTCGACCCCCTTGCTGGTCCTGGCCGGCGCGCTTGATAGAGCGTCCTTGAGCATACCTCCGAATTTCAAGGCAAGCCGCAATTACCGGCACATCACGAAATGGTCCGAAACGGTTACCGATCCAAAGTCGGTTCTGCAAATGATGCAACACGCGTTTGCCCTGTTACGCTCCGGGAAATCGGGACCGGTTCTCCTCGAGTTTCCAAGCGACATCATGCTTTCCGAGTTTCCGGGCAGCTTCGATTATCGACCGCAACGGCGATCTTCACCATCCGGCGACGAGAGGGATGTCTGCGAAGCAGTGGACGCCTTACTTTCCGCTAAAGCGCCGGTAATACTGGCCGGACAGGGGGTCATCTTTGCCGAGGCGTGGCTGGAACTCAGGGAACTGGCCGAGCTGATTCAGGCGCCGGTGATGAGCTCCCTAAACGGCAAAGGCGCCTTTCCAGAAAACCATCCTCTCGCCCTCGGGACGGCCAATGGTTTTTCCCGGACGAAGATGGTCGACCATTTTCTCGAGAAGACGGATCTGGTGTTCGGTATCGGCACCAGTTTTACGCGGTCCAAATTCATTACCCCCATCCCGGAGGGAAAAACCATTGCACAGGTGACACTTGAGGAGTCGGACATCAGCAAGGATTATCCGACCTCGTATGGCGTGATCGGAGACGCCAGGGCGGTGATTGCACAAATGATCAAAGAGGTGAAAAGGCGCTTGGGGGAAAACGGCCATCAGGAAGATGGTACAGTTTCCAAGGAGATCCGTTCGGTCAAGAGGGACTTTTTGAAAGAGTGGATGCCTCGACTGACCTCGGAGGGGGAGCCCATCAGCCCGTATCGCGTTGTTTGGGAACTGATGCAGGCGGTGGACCCGCAACGGACGGTCGTGACCCACGATTCCGGTTGTCCACGGGATCAACTGGTGCCGTTCTATGAGGCAGTCGTTCCGCACGGCTATATCGGTTGGGGAAAAACGACGCCGCTTGGCTCATCCCTTGGACTCATCATGGGCGCCAAACTGGCCAGACCCGATTGGCTGGCGGTAAACCTTATGGGGGAGGCTGCTTTCGGTATGGTGGGTATGGATTTTGAAACGGCCGTCCGGAATCGAATCCCGATCCTGACGATTCTCATGAATAACGGTGTCATGGGAGGCTACACGAAGAAGCAACCGATTGCCACGGAACTCTTTGGTATTCACCGCCTTTCCGGCCATAATGCCAAGGTGGCGGAAGCACTCGGCGGACATGGCGAACGGGTTGAAAGAATTGCCGACCTGAAACCGGCTCTGCAACGCGCCATCGCGGTCACCAAGGCTGGCCGCCCG
>CAIUXU010000388.1 GCA_903903205.1 uncultured Syntrophobacterales bacterium | reverse complement strand
GAAACGGGGACGGCCCACCCGCTCGTGATGCTGGTCGCGGCCCTCGAACAGGCGAAGCCCGGCGACGGGAGTCTGCTCGCCGGCTTCGGCCAGGGGTGCGACGCCCTCTACTTCAAGGTTACCGAGGCGATCACGAAACTCGCCCCGCGCGCCGGCGTCAAGGGGTCGCTGGCAAACAAGAAGACGATCGACAATTACATGAAATTCCTAAAGTTCCGCGGATTGATCGAGCCCGAGATGGGGATCCGGGCGGAAGCGCCGACCCAGACGGCGATGACGGTCCTCTGGCGGAAACGCAAGATGATCACCGGTCTCGTGGGTGGGAAGTGCCGGGATTGCGGAACGGCCCAGTTCCCGAAGATGGATATCTGCGTCAACCCGAAGTGCAACCATGTCGACACCCAGGAAGATTACGAGTTTGCCGATCTCCCGGCCCGGATCAAGACCTTCACGGGCGACCTCCTGGCCGTATCGGTTGACCCGCCCGCGACCTACGGCATGGTCCAGTTCGAGGGAGGCGGCCGCTTCATGGCCGACTTCACCGACTGCGAACTCGCGGACTGCAAGGTGGGGCTCCCGGTGAAAATGGCCTTCCGGCGGCGGTTCACCGATGATGAACGGGGATTTTCCGGCTACTTCTGGAAAGCGATTCCGGTACGCGGGGCGGCCGCGGCCCTTCCGGAGATCCGGTTCGACGGCCGCGTAACCATCGTGACGGGCGCCGGCGCAGGTCTGGGAAGAACCTATGCGCTGGAGCTTGCAAGACGGGGCGCGAAAATCGTCGTGAACGACTTTGGCGGCGCCCGGGACGGCGCAGGAACCGGCTCCAGCTCTCCCGCCGACCGGGTTGTGGAGGAGATCCGCGCCGCGGGCGGCGAGGCGGTTGCCAACTACGACAACGTGGCCACCCCCGAGGGAGGCGAAAAAATCGTCAGGATGGCCGTGGAGTTCTTCGGCAAGGTGGACATCCTGATCAACAACGCCGGAATCCTCCGGGACAAGAGCTTTCTCAAGATGGATCCCGAGAACTGGAACACCGTCCTCGCCGTCCACCTGAACGGCGCCTACAACGTCACCCGTCCCGCTTTCGCCGTGATGCGGGAGAAGGGGTACGGCCGGATCGTGATGACGACCTCCGCCGCCGGCCTCTACGGAAACTTCGGCCAGACAAACTACAGCGCCGCGAAGATGGGTCTCATCGGTTTCATGAACACGCTCAAGCTCGAAGGCGCAAAGTACAACATCCGGGTGAACACGATCGCCCCGGTCGCCGCCTCGCGGCTGACCGAGGACGTGATGCCGCCCGACATGTTCGAGCGGATGCAGCCCGACTTCATCGCCGGAATCGTGCTCCACCTCTGCTCAGAGACCTGCGCGGAGAGCGGTGACATCTTCAACGCGGCGGCCGGTTTCTACAGCCGGGCGGCGATCCTGACCGGCGCCGGCGCGGTCTTGAGCGACGGGAAAACCATCCCGACGCCGGAGGATATTCGCGACCACTGGGAGAAGATCGACAGCCTCGATGGGGCCGAAGAGATCGGCGACGCAAACAGCGCGATCATCTCCTTCATGACGCCCAAAGCCCCGAAAGCGGAACCGTCGGGCGCGGCCGGCAGCGGCGGAGCGGCCGACGTGAAGGGAATCTTCGCAAAGATGCCGGAGGCTTTCGACGCGGCCGCAGCGGCGGGGAAGGATGTCGTCTTTCAGTTCTCCATCTCCGGCCCCGGCGGCGGCGACTGGGTCGTGGCCGTGAAGGACGGCGCCTGCAAGGTCGAGGCGGGAAAGACGGAGAAGCCCACGACGACGATCAAGATGGCCGACGAGGATTTTCTAAAACTCATCGCGGGCAAGATCGACGGGATGCAGGCCTACAGCTCGGGAAAGCTGAAAGTGGAAGGCGACATCATGAAATCCCAGCTCATCGGCAGACTCTTTAAATTCGGGAAATAGGGAGGGACAAACCATGGCTTCTGGAATCAGGGACAAGGTGGCGATTCTCGGGATGGGGTGCAGCCGTTTCGGGGAACGCTGGAATATGGGGGCCGAGGAGCTGCTGGTCGAGGCCTTCCAGGAGTGCCTCGCCGACGCGGGAATCGAAAAGGACCGGATCCAGGCGGCCTGGCTCGGCCACTGCCTCGATGAGATCGGCCTCGGCAAATCGGCGACGCCGCTCGGTGTGGCGCTGCGGCTGCCGCACATTCCGATCACCCGGACGGAAAACTACTGCGCCACGGGGACGGAGGCCTTCCGGGGGGCCGTTTACGGGGTCGCCTCCGGGGCCTACGACATCTGTCTGGCAATCGGCGTGGAAAAATTGAAAGACACCGGCTACGGCGGCCTTCCGAATGCCGGCTCCGGCTTCGGAACGCTTGTCTGGCAGTGGTTTCCAAACGGCTCCGCACCGGGCCTCTTCGCCCAGTTGGCCTCGGCCTACGCCGCGAAATTCCGGGTTTCGGACAAGGATCTGAAACGGGCGATCGGCCACGTCTCGATGAAGAGCCACGCCAACGGCGTTCTCAATCCCAAGGCACATCTGAGAAAGGCGGTGACCATGGAGCAGATCCTGACTTCCCCGATCATCGCCCACCCGCTGGGGCTCTTCGACTGCTGCGGGGTCAGCGACGGCTCCGCCTGCGCGATCGTGACGACACCGGAGATAGCGAAATCATTGGGTAAAAGTGATATCGTTTCCGTGAAGGCGATCCAGCTTGCCGTCTCCAGCGGTTACGAGGGGGGCTTCAACGAGTGGGACGGGGAGCATTTCTACACGACCAACAAGTGCAGCACGAAGGCCTACGAGGAGGCGGGGATCGCAAACCCGCGTGAGGAGATCAGCATGATGGAGCTCCACGACTGCTTCTCGATCACGGAGCTTGTCACCTACGAAGATCTTCACATCTCGGAGCGCGGCCATGCCTGGAAGGACGCCCTCGACGGTTTCTACGACCTGGGGGGCAAACTCCCGGCCCAGGTGGACGGCGGCCTCAAGTGTTTCGGTCACCCGATCGGGGCGTCGGGCCTCCGGATGCTCTACGAGATGTACCTCCAGCTCCTGGGCCGGGCCGGCGAGCGGCAGTTGAAGAACCCCCGCTACGGCCTCACGCACAACCTGGGCGGCTTCCCGCACCAGAACGTCTGCGCGATTTCGATCGTGGGCCGGTACGAAAAATAGGGGCGCTGTCCCCCTATTTCTAAAAATAGGGGCGCTGTCCCCCTATTTCCAAATTAACAGTCCCTCTCCCTTGACGGGAGAAGGCAGGGTGAGGGTGAATGACCATGGAAATTCTGCAATACACGGAAGAGCACCGGATATTTCGGGATTCGCTGAAGCGGTTCCTCGCAAAGGAGATCACCCCCCACATCGAGGAGTGGGAGGAGGCGGGGATCGTTCCCCGGTGGGCATGGAAAAGGATGGGCGAGCAGGGATTTCTCGCGATGAACGTCCCCGAGGAGTACGGCGGCCTGGGGGCGGACTTCCTCTATTCCGTCATCGTGACGGAGGAGCTGACCCGGACGAACTCTTCGGGCCTCGCGGCGCCGCTCCACACCGACATCATCGTCCCCTACATCCTCGCCTTCGCATCTGAAGAGCAGAAGCACAAATATCTCCCCGGCTGTATCTCCGGCGACATCATCACCGCAATCGCGATGACGGAACCAAACGCGGGGAGCGACCTTGCCGCGATGAAAACGACGGCCGTGGAACAGGGCGACGAGATCGTGATCAACGGCCAGAAGACCTTCATCAGCAACGGGATCAACTGCGACCTGCTTGTCCTCGCTGCCCGCGACCCCGGGGAAACCAACCCCCACGCGGCGGTCGATCTCTACCTTGTCGAAGCGGCAACTCCCGGATTCGAGAAAGGAAAACAGATCAAGAAGATCGGCTGGCACAGCCAGGATACGGCGGAGCTCTACTTCACCGACTGCCGAATCCCGAAGGCAAACCGCCTTGGCGACAAGGGAACGGGCTTCCTGAAACTGATGATGAAACTCCAGCAGGAGCGGCTCGTCTGCGCAATCGGCGCTGTGGCGGCCGCCGAATACATGCTGGAGATCACGATCCAGTATTGCAAGGAGAGGACCGCGTTCGGACGGCCTCTGACCAAGTTCCAGAACACACAGTTCGAGATCGTCGAGATGGCGACCGAGGCGAGGCTGGGGCGGACCTTCCTCGACAAGCTGATCGCGGACCACATGGAGGGGAAGAACATCGTCGTCGATGTCTCGATGGCGAAGTACTGGACGACGGAGATGGCTTCCCGGACGGCCGACCGCTGCATGCAGCTCTTCGGCGGCTACGGCTACTGCGAGGAGTACCCGATCGCCCGCGCCTGGCGGGACATCCGGGTAACCCGGATCTTCGCCGGGACAAACGAAATCATGAAGACAATCGCGGCGCGGTTTATGGGGTTGTGATAAACAAAGGATCGAATAAGGATAAAATATGCATAATCTAAAAGTGTTATTTGTTCATGTTCCTAAACGACGAGGCTTTTATTTACCTTTTGGGAAGTATAGGTACATTAACATGATTTCCCAAGGTATGTTTGCCATCGTTGATTTAATCAATAGAAACGGATTTGAAACTAAATTTATTCATCTCGGACTTGAGGAAATT
>CAIUXU010000387.1 GCA_903903205.1 uncultured Syntrophobacterales bacterium | reverse complement strand
GCGGGGATGTTGCTGACCACGGTTTCCGTTTTGAAGGTCTCTTCGCCTGTCGGGGTTTCGACCCGGACACCCGAAACTTTTCCGCCTTCCACTGTAATTTCCAAAACGCGGGCCTGGTAGCGGATCTCGCCGCCGAAGCCTTCGATCTTGCGGACCAGCGCCTCGGACCACGCCATTGTGCCGTTTCCGACGAATCCCCCGACCCATCCCAGCACCCCCCGGTTCAGCTTGGGGCCGAAGGCGTGCTTGAAGTAGCGGAAGATGTCGCCCATGGAGATGTCCTTCGGATCGTTGATCGTCGAGAAGAGCGTGCCCACGGAGTGGAGGTGGTCGAAAAGGATATCGCTCTTGGTGATCCCTTTTCCCTCGGCCCACTCCTGGAAGGAGACCTTCTCCAGCCGGTCGATCTCCTCTTCCGGGAGCCCGTAGGCGTCGGTATAGAAGGAGAGGAAGGGAATCTTCATCTCCTTGCCGATCTTCTTCAGGTTCGGGTCGATGAAGAACCCGGCGACGTCGCGGTAGAGCTTGCCCTGGAAGTAGTTTCCGTACATCGCGCCGTGTTTCACCACCTCCGGAAGTCCCCCGATCAGGTCCTCGAAGTCGAGCATGTAGCCGGCGCCGTTGGCACTGATGGCGTGGTAGCCGATATCGAGGGTGTAGCCGTCCAGCATGCGATCCGCGATGATTTTCTCGATTGCCGGTTCGGACCCGGCGATATAGCTGTGCTGGGCGGTCAGAACTTTCTTGTACCAGTCGAGGCCTTTTTCGGCGATCTCGTCCCCTCGAACGGAAAGGGCGCGTCCCCCCGGACGGTCGAGTTGCTCCAGGACCAGAACCTTCTTTCCCTCCTTGGCAAGGAGGGCGGCCACGGTGAGCCCTCCCACTCCGGCGCCGACGACGATGGCATCATGGTGTTTTGTTTCGCTCATGGGATTGCGTTCCTTTCGCAACGGTCCTCTACAGGACCATGAATTCGTGGAGGAGTTCCCCCTGTACGGTCTCCTTCTTTCCGTCGATCTCGATCTCCATGCGATAGTCGCCGAGGAAGCGGAAGTAGAACTGGTCCCAGGCCGCCGCCTTGGGGAGCTGCAATGCTTCCACCAATCTGGTGGTATCGATGGTAAGATTCATCTTCACGCCCAGGTTGTCTGTGGTGATTAGAAGGCTTTTTGCGTAATCCTTCCCGGTTTTTGGGTCCCGGGTCATGTTTTTCAGTTCGGTGTGCATGATATTCGTTGACAGGACAATCTCGTTGCCCCTGGCGATCAGGAGGGGCGAGAAGACGGGCGCTTCGGGATCACGCGGCAGGACCCATCCGTAATCCAGGCAGTAGTCGCCGTGGTGGATGCGGCCCCAGTACCAGGAGGAGCAGATCTCATGCATCCGGACGTTTCCCCAGTTGTGGTCATGGTAGGCGGCTCCTTGCACAGCGATCGTCCCTTCCTTGAGGATCAGTTCGCCTTCCACCTCTGCGTAGGGTACGGGAACCACCCAGCCGGCGACCTTGCCCGTTTCCTCATTCTTGTAGTTAAACCCCGTTCCCAGCTTCCAGCCCGGGACGACGTTCTTCAAATGCAGCCTCGCGCCAACGCCGTTGATGACCATGGAGAGTTCGTAGCGGCCGCCGCCCAGATCCTTCAACCAACTGTCTCCCATGCGGACGTCGCACCAGTCGGGCCCGGCATAGGTCTCCTCGGGCTTCCACAAGGCGAACCGCATCGTCTGCTTGCCATCGGGTCGGTAGATCATCAGTTGGGTCGTGGGGATGATGGGATTCAAAAAATGGTTCCGGTAATGGTAGGTCAGAACCATGTGGTAACCGTTGTCGAAGGAGCAGTCCACATACCACCACTCGTAGTAGTCGCCTTCTGTATAGATGTGACTGCCGTCATCCCGCCGCTGGCAATGGGCAGGATTCCGCTCTGCCTTGGGGACGCCGTCGAAGGAGGCCAGGTAACAACGTTTTTCGTTCTCTTCCATGGGGCTCTCCGCTTTCAAAGGGGTTTGAAGTATCGGATGTCGAGAATGTTCCCTTTACGTTCCGTCGCGAATACCGGTTTGACCCGCATGCCGATACGGACCTGGTCGATCTCGACCTCGTCCAGGAAATGGGCCATGCCCGTGTCGGCGCCGTCGAGCCGGATCACGGCATAAATAAACGGCGCGGGCCGCGGGTGGATCGGTTCGGCGTAGGCAACAACAGTGAAGGTTTCCACCGTCCCCAGGGGGCCGATCTCGACCATCTCCTTTAGCTCTCCGAAGCAGAACGTGCAGATGGAGCGGGGAGGCCAGAAGACCTTGTTGCAGGTTTTGCAGGGCGATCCGAGCAGCTTTTTCTTGTCCCGGATGCTGACGAAGAACCGGCTCCCCGCTTTGCCGGCCCAGTAATTTCCGCGGGCCGTCAGATGCTGGTCCACTTCAAAAGGTTGGTATTCTGTCTTTGTTTCCATGATAGCGTTCCTTCCCTTCAGTGCGTTGATGGTTGGGGCTTTTTCTGCCCCGGCAGGGGCTCGAAAAAGCGGATATCGCTCAGGTCGCCGATCCGCTCTTCCCTCGGCCGCAGAACCACCCGGCAGCGCATTCCCACCCAGACCTTCTCCCTGTCGGGTTCGACATCGACGAAATGATCCATGACCGATGTCGCGCCATCCAGGCGGACGGAGCCGTAGACGAAAGGCGGCTCGTGGGGCTTGCCGGTGGTCGGGTCTGTCAGGGGCAGGTACATGATGGTGAATCCCGCCAGGGTTCCTTCCAGGGCCAGCTCGACCCACCGTTCATTCTTCACATGGCACTCCGCGCAGACGATCCGCGGCGGCAGTTGGACCCGCTTGCATTTCGGACATTCCACCGCGTAGATCCTGCCGTTGTCCCGCAGCTCCGTCAGGGTTTTGGTAAGGTACTCCCCGGCGGCGAAGCGATAGGGCACATCCACCGTCATCGGGATCGAGATCCACTCTTTTTCTTTTGTCGCCATGACATCCTCCTCAATCGTCGAGCGTCCTGGACAGGGCGGTCATGACCGTCCAGTTGGTGCCGCCGTACCCGGTCGTCAGGGCCCGCCGGACGGGCTTGGAAACCTGGTGCTCTCCCGCCTCTTCCCGGATCTGCAGGGCCGCTTCCCAGACACGAAGCATGGCGGAGGCGCCAATGCAGTTTGTCGACAGAACGCCGCCCGAGGGGTTGACCGGGATGGGTCCGCCGATCTCCGTCTTTCCCTGTTCGATAAGCCGGAATCCCTCTCCCGGTGCGCAGAGCCCCAGATTCTCGTACCAGATCAGTTCCGCCCAGGTGGCCGGTTCGTAAATCTCGAAAACGTCGAAATAGTCAACGGGGTTGACGACGCCCAGTTTCCGGTAGAGGCGTTCCGCGCACACCTTGGAAAAAATTGGCCGTTTCGTCTTCACGTCCCGCCAGTCCAGCTCGAACTGCTCGTTGTGGGCCGTCTCCATGGCCCGAATCCAGACCGGTTTCCGGCAGCGGCTCTTCGCGGTCTTTTCGTCTGCCAGGATCATGGCGCAGGCGCCGTTCGATGCCGGGCACATGTCCAGCATCCGGATCGGCCAGGCGAGCATGCGGGAGTTGAGGGCATCCTGGATGGTAATGTCCAGCTTCAGGTGGGCGTAGGGGTTCTTTCGCGCGTTCTGGCGGGCCTTGACGGCGACCATCGCAGAGTGCTCTTCGGTGGCGCCCCATGCGGCCATGTAGGAGGAGGCCATCATGGCGAAGTAGCCTACGGCTGCGCCGGCCAAGGATCGCCCCCACAACGGGTGGGCGACGCCGCTCAAAATCGCCCCCGTGTCGCCCTCCTCCTGTTTTTCAAACCCGATGCACAGCACCCGGTCGAAGAGTCCGCTGGCCACGTGGTGTGCGCCGGCGCAGACGGTGGTGGCGCCCACGGTGCCCCCCGTGGTGATTTTCAGGCCCTCTTTTCCGTAGGCTCCCGTCCCGTGGACGAGCCAGCAGTCCGACATATGCACGCCTTCAAAGAATTCCATATTTCCCAAAAGGACCAGGTCTATTTCGTCCATGGTCATCTGCGCGTCCAGCAGGGCTTTGCGGACCGCTTCGTTGACCATCTCCGCCTGGTCCACATCGTGGCGGCGTGCTGCATGGTAGGTTTGGCCGCCGCCGATGATGGCTACATTTCGTTTCATCTCTCCCTCCGTCCTTCAGTTGCCGAGTACGACGACGCACTGGTGCTGACCGCAGAACCCGCTGTGTCCCTGGGCGACGGCGATCTTCGCCCCCCGGACCTGTCGCTCTCCCGCCTCCCCGCGGAGCTGCAGGACGGCCTCGGCCACCCGGTTGAGACCGGCGACATTGATGGGAACACCCGAGAGAAGCCCCCCTGACGCATTGACGGGAAGTTTCCCGCCGATGGCGGTTGCGCCGGAGGCGACAACCTTCGCCGCCTCACCCCGTTCGCACAGTCCGAGCCCTTCCATCCACAGCAGTTCCTGGTAGGAAAATTCCTCGCCCACCTCTGCGAGATCCACCGCACGACGGGGATTCTTGATGCCCGCCATGGCGTAGGCCCGGCCGGCGGCCTTTTCCAGGGCGAACGTGTTCGCCAGATCGCGGTCGCCCAGGTAATGGGCGTCGTAGCAGCTCCCGATCCCGAGGACCCAGACAGGCTTGTCCGTGATTTGCCTTGCCCGCTCCTCCGAGGCGATAATGATGGCCACGGCCCCGTCGGTGTCCGGAGCGATGTCCAGCCGGTGAATGGGCGTGGCCACGGCCGGAGAAGAGAGAACATCTTCGATGGTGACAACCCCGACCTGGTGGGCCGACGGATTATGCCGGGCGTTGGCCAGGTTTTTAACGACCACCCGTGCCGTGTCCTCCCGTGTCAGACCATACTTGTAGAGGTAGCGTCTGGCCTGGAGCGCGGCGGCGGAGGTGTAGTCAAATCCCAGCATCCGCGTGTAAATGGGATCGAAGGCGACATTGTTGACGATGTTGCGGTTTGTCTGGGACATTTTGGTGTGGGCCATGATCAGCGTGCAGTTGTACTCCCCGGAGAGGATGCCCACCATCCCGTAATAAACGGCGGTCGTGCCGTCCAAGGCCATTTTTTCCTCCGAGCGGAGGTGGCCGCCGATGACGTCGGTGATGCCGATGTTGGAAATGGTCTGGCCGTCCCAGATGTCGTGAGAACAACTGATAGCGTTATCAACATCTCCGGGCAAGGTCAGACCCGTGTCCCGGAGAACCTGGGAAATGGCCTCGTAGGCCATCTCGCCGTAATTGACATCCACGCGTTTCGGCGCGAAACGTGTTTGGGCAACGCCCACAATGGCGACTCTTTCGGTCATTCCTGCCTCCTTATGAGAGTCTCTCAAAGATCGTCGCAATCCCCTGACCGCCGCCGATGCACAGGGTCGCGAGACCGTAGCGTCCGCCGGTCCGGTGAAGTTCATGGAGAACCGCCAGGACCAGGCGGCCGCCGCTCATGCCGTTCGGATGGCCGAAAGCAATCGCCCCGCCGTTGGGGTTCCACCTCTCCGGTTCGATCCGGTGGCCCTGTTTTGCCAGTTCCTTCATTACGGCCAGGGTCTGGGCGGCGAAGGCCTCATTACACTCGACGACGTCCATCTGCTCCAGAGTCAAGCCCGCCGCCGCCAGAGCCTTCGGCACCGCAAAGGCCGGTCCGATCCCCATGTACTTCGGCTCCACACCTGCCAGCGCGCAGGCTACGAAGCGACCCAGGGGCTTGAGTCCCAAGGCTGCGCAGCGCTCTGCCGATGCAAGCAGGAGGGCCACAGCGCCGTCGTTGAGGCCGGATGAATTCCCCGCCGTAACCGTTCCGCCTTTCTTGAAGGCCGGCGACAGGGCGGCCAATTTCTCCGGCGTCGTGGCGCGCGGATGCTCGTCCCGGTCGAACACAACAGGATCCCCTTTGCGCTGGGGAATGACCACAGGCACGGTCTCTTCCCTGAAGTACCCCGCCTCAATGGCTCGGATGGCCGACGTCTGGCTCCGGAGGGCGAAGCGGTCCTGCTCTTCCCGGGAGATCTGCCACTCCTCCGCCAGGATCTCCGCGACAATACCCATCGGGGTGTTCGTCTCGGCGGTCGGTCCCACCTCCCGGGTGATAAAAGCGTTGGGCGCCAGGGAATAGGGCGTCTTTTGCCGTTCCATGAGGTACGGGGCGTTGCTCCAGCTCTCGCAGCCCCCGGCAATATAGACTTCGCCAAACCCGGCCCGGATAAACGCGGCGGCGGTATTGACCGTCTGCAAAGATGATCCGCACTGGCGCTCCACGGTCTGGGCTGTCACGGAAACCGGAAATCCCGCCTTCAGCGCCGCCCAGCGTGCGATGTTCACCGCGGCGTTGTTCGTGCAGGCGTGGCCGACCAGGATGTCCGCCACAATGGCCGGGTCGATCTTCGTCTTGTCCAGCAGTCCCTTGAGGGCGAAAGCCGCCAGCTCTTCCGGGCGGAAGGGCGCCAGGGCGCCTCCCATCCGGCCAATAGGCGTTCTGACGCCGTCGGCGATATAGACTTCCTTCATACAATCACCTCCACTCCTGGTTTTCGCTGCCGAGACGGCGGCTTCTTTCTGCCATCATTCATCCCCACAGGGGCAGCGATTACGTTTCTGGTGTCAACGTCCCTTGAACTCGGGTTTGCGTTTCTCCAAAAAGGCATTCATCCCCTCGACACGGTCTTCCGACCCGAAGCACATGCAGAAGCAGCGGGCTTCGATCGAAAGCCCCGTGCGCAGGTCGGCCTGCATCCCCATGTTGACTGCCTCTTTGCCCATGGCAAGTGCGATGGGGCTTTTTGATGCGATCCGCTTGCACAGTTTTGCCACGGCCTCGTCCAGTTCCGCTTTGGGGACAAGCACATCCACCAGGCCGATGCGGTAGGCCTCCTGGGCGCTAATGTGTTCACCGGTCAGGATGAGTTTCTTGGCCATGCCGGTCCCCACGATCCTCGGGAGACGCTGGGTGCCGCCGTAACCGGGGATGATTCCCAGGTTGATTTCCGGAACCCCCATGATGGCCGTATCGGCGGCGATGCGGATATCGCAGCAGAGGGCCAGTTCCGTCCCGCCGCCCAGGGCGATGCCGTTGATTCGGGCGATGACCGGCTTTCGGAAATGTTCGATGTTCCATGTGATCTGCTGACCCGCGGGCAGCCCATGGATCAGGTCCAGATAGCCCGCCCCCTTGGCCATGATGGAGATGTCTCCGCCTGCCACGAAGGCTTTGTCGCCCGTGCCGGTCAGCACGACGACGCGGACGGAGTCATCCTTCTCGATCAAGTTCAGGGCGTCCTGGATCTCGAACATGGTGTTGTCCCGGATGGCGTTAAGAACCTCGGGCCGGTTGACGGCGATGGTTGCCACCGCACCGTCCTTTGTCACGATGATGTCGGTATATTCCATAAAGCGCTCCTTCCTTTCAGAAAACCTTGAAGGGTTTCTTCGTCCCGTCGGGGAGATAGTCATAGAAGCCCTTGCCGTTTTTGAACCCCAGGCGACCGGCCTCGATCATCTTCCGGTAGAGGATGTTCAGTTTGTCGGATTCGGAGTGGGTGTATTCAAAGACCGAATCCTGGGCCATCTGGATCACGTCGAAACCCCCGAAATCGGCCAGCTCGCAGGGGCCCATGGGATGACCCGCCCCGAGCTTCATGGCCGTGTCGATCTCTTCGGCTGAGGCGGTTCCTTCGAGAACCATCTGGGCAGCCGTCATGTACAGCGGCCCCAGGAGGCGGTTTACGATGAAACCCGGCGTGTCCTTCACCCGGATCGGAACCTTGCCCATCCGCTTCATGGTCTCCAGGGCGATCTCCACGGTCTTTTCTCCGACGCCGACAGGGCAGATGACCTCCACAAGCTTCATCACTGCGGCAGGATTGAAGAAATGGGTTCCGATCACCTGGTCTTTCCGTTCCGTCGCGCCGGCCATGGCCGTCACGGAAAGAACGGAGGTGTTGGTCGCGAGGATCGCCTCGGGCTTGCAGACCCGGTCCAGTTCGGCGAAGATCTTTTTCTTCAGCTCCAGATTCTCAGGAACGGCCTCGATAACGAAGTCAGCGTCCTTCACGGCTTCCGCCAGGTTTGTGGAGGTCCGCAGGCGGCCGAGAATGGCGTCCATCTGGTCCTGTTCCAGCTTCCCCTTCTCGACACGCCTGGCGAGGCTCTTGCGGATTCGGGCCGCCCCTTTCGCGACAAAATCCTCCTGGATATCGTAGAGTACTGCATCGAAACCCGCCGCGACGGCGGCCTGGGCGATGCCATGGCCCATGGTTCCGGACCCCAGAACGGCAATGGTTTTCACTGTCATCGGTTGAACACTCCTTTCCTTTGTTTCGGTTGTCATCAACCTGTCACTCCTTTTCCTGGAACAAAACGTTCCTTCCGCTGACCGCATGAAAAAAATCAGAGTCCTCGCAAGGAGCGAGGCCGAACACGGCGGGCCCGGATGGCGTCGCACAGGCCTTTCATATCAACAATGGCGTCGTCCAATACGGTCCTGCATGCGCCGACAAACCGGAGGTCGTGGGCATCGCTGCAGCCGATACCGGCGATGCCCTTTTTCCGCATGGCCTCTTCCGCAAGTTTTGTGCTCTCCTGATCGTAGGATGGATGCGCCACCTCCAGCCCATCGAGATCATAATCGTAAATGCGCATCCCCATTCCGTAAAAACACCCTTCCGGGGGGATTTTCTTGAAGGGATGCGCGGCAATGACAACCCCCCCCGCATCATGAACGATTTCCAGAATTTCCTCCAGCGAGCGGCTGGACCCGAGACTATTGAAATATCCGAACACCAGGAACTCCCCCTGGAATTCCCCCCGCCGGCTGTAGCAGGCGACCTCCTGGCCGGAGAGCACCAGAAGACCTTCATCTGCGCCTTTTTCCGTCAGCTCCCGGAGGGTGTCATCGGACCAGCGGATGCCGTGCTCCGTCAGCGCGATGCCGTCCAGCCCGGCTTCCCGCGACTTCCGCAGCAGCGAAGCGGGCTGGATGTTGCTGCAGCCGGAGTAGCGGTTCGTGTGGATGTGCAGGTCCATTTCCAATCGTCGTTTCCCTTACGATTCCAAATATTTGCTAACGATTTTGTTCATTTTACTGTCTCACTGACATTGTTCTGAAAGGCCCTTTCTTCAAGGTCTGACGTACCTCCAAGGATGAAAGATTCAGATTGAACCGGCATGGAAAAAGGGTCCATGGCGATGATTGCTATATCATCCCGAGTCGATCCAGCGGATTCACCGGAATCGAGGAGATGGTCGGGAATTTCCTCGATCCTTTCTGTGGCAAAAAGGCCGAGCATGTGATTCTCCCTGCTCATGCCGGCGGGGATGGGGATTTCTCCAATGCCGTCCGTCGCCAGCAAAAGACGGGTGTCGGGATTGACTGGCAGCTCTCCCGTCTGAAAATAATGTTGCGAACGCCCTACCATCCAGAAATTGTTTTTTGTAAATTGAAAGGCGTCTCTTGTGCGCAGGTTGCAGGAGATCAGGAGGCTGTCCCCTGTATGCAAAATGACTGCGAACATGCTTCCCATGGTTCTCAGGAGCAGGATTCCGGTGAAAGTGCAGCTATCGCGAAAGGAAAATGTCACGAGCAGTTGCTCGGCATCTGAGATAAATTGATCCTTCAGGGCCGTTATTTCCGAATCCCGATAGACGCCGTCTGCCGACAGCGCTTTGTTGTCCGCCAGCATTTTCGCAAACATTCCTATAAATTCACGCGACGCTGAAGGATTGCGGTCCGATCCGTCGGCCACAGCGAAGAAGCCCTTTGAAAAATCGAGAAGCAGACAGTCCCCCACGCCGGCCGAACTGGACATGCCGGTAGAGCCACCCTGCACACGCGCACCCAGGAAGCCCGGGCATCGCACCGATCTCCGGCGTCTGTTCAGAAGCAGCGGATGTGTGCGACGGCAGGCATCAGGTCCGGGTTCTTCAGCCGACCAAGGTTCTTGCGGTCTAGAAAGAGGCATTCTCGCCTTTCGGGTTCATAATGATACTGTTGGATACGACTTTACATGCAATTTTCCTCAATATCGGTGACGGAGGTATCCTCCATTCGGATGATCCGCGCCCTGCCGAAGAGTTGCGGAAGTATGTTCCGGGCGTAGTACCGCACCATCTCAATTTTTCCCCGGTAAAAGCAGACGTCCTGCTCACCGCAGTTGCCCTGGCCAAGCCTGTCGGCGGCAATCACACCCTGATCCAGCAGCAGGTGACCGATGGCGACCTCGGCCATGCAGTCCAGAAAGCGTGTCGCCGTCAGGGGAACCAGCGCCTGCCTCCCCTCCCGGAAGTAGCTTTGATAGAGCGTACTCATCTCCATCAGCGTCTCCACCGCTTCCCCCAAAAGACCCATTTCCGGTGAAAAATCCTGATGCGACCGGTTTGTATGGGTAAACTGCCGGACCTCTTCCACCCAGGCCAGAAATACTTTTCCGCCTTCCATCGCCAGTTTCCGGACAACAAGATCCACCGACTGGATATAGTTGGTGCCGTCCCATATCGATAAAATTTTGCAATCGCGCGTGTACTGCTCCACCGGGTATTCCTGCGTAAAACCATATCCTCCGAGGATCTGAATCCCATCGCGACCCATCTCGAAGATCCTGTCCGAACAGTAGGCCTTCACGAGCGGCGTCAGCAGTTCGACACGGCCTTTTGCCTTTGCCCGCTCCTCCTCTGATGGCGAGAAGTTTGCAATGTCTTCCATAAAATAGGACCGGTACACCAGCGCCCGCATCCCTTCCGTCAGGGCCTTCAGGTTCATGAGCATCCGCCGCACATCCGCATGCTCCACAATCCGCACCCGATTACCCTTTTTACCAAACGGAACCCCCTGAACGCGTTCCTTCGCATAGGCCAGGCAGTTGGCGTAAATATTTGCTCCAAAGGCAACCGACTCCAGTCCTACCGCCATCCGGGCGATGTTCACCATATCGAACATATACGCCAACCCCATGCCCGGCTGACCGATCAGGTGGCCTCTGCACTTTTTGTTCTCCCCAAAGTTCATGACACATGTCGCCGAACCTTTGAGGCCCATCTTGTGTTCTATCCCGATGCAGGCCAGATCGTTTGCCTCGCCCAGGGCGCCATCTTCGTTGACCCGGATCTTTGGCACTGCAAACAGCGAGACGCCTTTCGCGCCCGCCGGCGCTCCTTCAATCCGGGCAATGACAAGATGAATGATGTTCTCCACCAGATCATGCTCACCCGAGGTAATGAATATCTTCGTCCCCTCAATCAGATAATCATCGCCGTCCGGAACCGCCTTGACGGCAACCATGTGCGCGTCTGACCCGACACCCGGTTCTGTCAGGCACATGCTTCCACTCCACGTGCCGTCGTACATCTTCGTCACAAACATACGACGTTGAAGGTCCGTCCCATGGCGCTCGATCATTCCACCACTTCCCGCGCCCATTCCGGAGTAGCAGCAGAAGGCGAAGTTGGCGCTCATGAAGAATTCCTGGGCGGCTTCGGCCACGACCAGGGGAAGTCCCTGGCCGCCGTAATCGGGCTGGGCGGCAAGCGCAAACCACCCCCCTTCCCGAAAGACCTTCCATCCCTCGTGAAAAGAGCGTGGCGCAAATACCCGCCCCCCTTCAAAACGGCACCCCTCACGGTCCCCGTCCTGAAATGTCGGTGCGATCACGCCCGCGGCGATCCGCTGCGCCTGGGAAAGAATCATCTCGAAATCGTCACGGGTAAAATCCCGATAGGGTTCCAGATCCAGCAACCGCTCGATTCCCAACTGCTCGTGCAGCACAAACCGAACGTCCCGATCATCCCGCTTGTAAAAGTTCTGCCCCATTTAAGCCTCCCTCACGGCAAATCCTCCTTTGAGGATTTGCACGATCTGCCCTCTGGCCTTTTCCAGTGGAAACTCATCGTCGTTGAACTCGGGGTTGTAAACGTATTGGCGGATTGTTGTATCGACAGCACCGTAGATGGCGTAAGAGGCGATGAGCGGGGAGACATTGTTCACGTAAAGACCCCGTTCTTGTCCCTCGCGGAAGATTTCTGCCAGCTCCTTGAAGAAGGCGTTGTATAAAACCCAGTTCTCGGGGGAATAAAACTGCGCATGCCTGGGTACATCCATGATGAGAACCTTCATCATGCCTGGGTCGCTCTGGTAGCTTCGGAAGATATAATCGATAATCGTCAGGATCATCTCTCCCGGTTCCGTCAGGGTTTCCCGGATTTTTTTAACTTTGTCCAGGAGGAGTTGCCAGCGCTCCCTGAAAATGGAGAGCAGAATGTCGTCCTTGCTTTGAAAGTAATGATAGAGGGAACCATACGCGACACCTGCCTCGCTGGAAATATCGGCGGTGCGGCTCGAATGATAACCCTTCTCAGCAAAGACCTTGATGGCCGCTTTCAGGATGATCTCTCTTTTTGGTCTGTTCTTCTCGCCCATAGGCCCCTAGCGGATCTTACATGTAAAAGGCACTGAAACGACGGGAACATGTTGCTGTTGGCACCGATATGACTGACTGGTCAATCATGTTTTTTCCTGTGTAAAGAAGTCCCTTCCCCTTGTCAAGAAAAATCTGGTTATTAATAGAGAAAGCCGAACAGCCACAATGGTATTTTGTTTCCGAAGCCGGTTTCAATGTCATCGGCGGCAATGAAGCTGTTACTTATATCGCTGATTTGATTGTATGTTTTTGATTTACCGCCGATTTCAAAGGTAAACATTGATTTTACCATAAAGTCACCCCTGTCGGTAAGTTCGACTGTCGCGTCGAGCAGGGCGGGATGGGCTGAAAACGCATTGCGTAGCTGATTTACAAAGAAGAGCTCCCGGAGTGTTCCGGTATTCATATTCTCTGCAATGGCATGCATCAGGTTACCATTTTCCAGATAAATTTTGTCCGGTTTGGTTAGGATCGCATAACCTCTTCCCCGTCGCCTCAATAGATTGAGAAGCTTGGCATCCTGGAGATGTTCGAGATATTCATACAGCTTTGGTCGTGAGATTTCCGTTGCTTCCGCAAGCTTTACGATATTGGGTGCAAATGGCAAGGTTACGGCAAGCATATAGAGAAGTTTCTTGATCTTGGCGATCTGCCGGATTTCAATGCTGCTGATATAGGGAAGGTCCACCTCCAGAATATGGTTGATGACCTCTCTGAGTCTCAGCCGGTAATAGTTTTCCCCTTCCAGGAAGAAGGGGTAATAACCGGCCTGCAGGTACTGTTTAAATAAACGCAGGATTTTCAAGTCCCGGCAAATATCCGTTGCCAGCGCCTGGTGATCTGCCAGGATAGCTTCGAGTGAAAAAGGTGTAAATGTCGTCTGTCTTGTAAAATTGATATATTCCCGAAACGACATGCCGTGTAGATGATAAATGACGGCCCGGCGGCTTAAGTCACCTTTCTGTTTGGCAATCTTGAGAAGGCTCGATCCTGTGAATACAACCCGCAGACCGGGAATGCCGTCATAGATCGCCTTGATATGGACGGACCAATCGGGATACTTATGGACTTCGTCAACAAAAAGAACTTCACCGCCGTGCTGATGAAAGGTTCGGGCAAATTCGAACAGGTCATGAGCCTGAAAGTAGGGGCTGTCTATGGAAACATAGAGAGCGTTGCCGCCGGTGGGGTGTTCTTTGACCATTTGCAACATGAGCGTCGTCTTGCCCGTTCCGCGAGCGCCGAGAATTCCGATGCAGCGCAGATCGCGATCAATGGCATCATAGAGATAACGCTTCTTATCGCCGACGGTTTTAATGAGTCGGGCCTGTTCTGCAAAAAACTCTTCCATGGGCAACCTCAAATATGTTAATTATACTTTACATATTTTGAGCTATTTTGCAAATATTAATTTACATTCTTGGAGAGGAAGGGTCAATTCCCGGCCTTGATGCTTTGCACGATCTCCAGATTTTTTCTGGCCTCCGGATAATCCGGCTGAAGCCTCACCGCCTCCTGGAGGTGCGACAACCCTTCTTCGATCTTTCCGCTTTTGGCCAGAATGACGCCGAGGCTGTTGTGCGCCTTGGCAAAACGGGGGTCAAGCCGGATCGCCGTTTTCAACTGGGCGATCGCCTCGTCGATCTTTCCTGAACTGGCCAGGGCCACGCCGAGGCCGTTGTAAACTTCGACGCGCTTCGGATTGAGCTGGATCGCTTTTCTGAAGAAGGGGATCGCCTCATCGAAATTCCGCTGGTGGCCGAGGGAGAGCCCCAGGTGGACGTTGGCGTCGTATAAATTCGGGTCGCGCTTCAATGCGGCTTTGAAACGGTCGATCGCGCCGGCGAGGTCGCCCTTTTCCACAAGGGCTATCCCGGCCTTAAACTCGGAATCGGCTGTTAGGGGGAGACCTTGCCGCAGGGTCTCTCCGGTTTTATCCGTCTCGGCGGGAGGTTTCGGAAGGGTCGGTTTTTTGGCTTTTTCCAGCGTCGCGAGCGAAATTTCCAGGTTGTTCCGGGCTTCCTGATAGCTGGGGTCCAGCCGGACGGCTTCGCGGAACTGATCCAGCGCCTTCTCCTGTTCCCCGTTCTGCCCCAGCGCGATCCCCAGATTGTTGCGGGCGGGGGCGAAATCCGGTTTGCTGCGGATTGCCGCTCCATAAAAGGGGAGGGCATCCCTGAACTTTCCCTGTCGCAGCAGGAGGTTGCCCAGGTTGTAGTTCGCCTCGAGGTCGTCCGGACGGATCTTGAGGGCTTCCCCGTATTGGGAGATCGCATCCAGGAGGTTCCCCTCTGCGGTCAGGAGCGCGCCCAGGTGGGTGTGCATGACGAAGTTGTTCTTCGTGACGGCCAGGGCATGGCTGAAGAGGGCTTTGCTGTTCCGCCAATGTTCGAGCTGGAACTGCGTCATCGTAAAGAGAAAGGCCGCCGTTGCAATCCACAGGGTAGGAAAAACGTACTTTTGAACTCCTTGCCGGTTGGTCCATTCAGGCAGGAGCCAGACCGCCGCGATGAATATGCCGATCAGCGGGATATAGGTATAGCGGTCTGCCATCGACTGCACGCCGACCTGGATGATGCCGATGACGGGAACGAGCGTCCCAAGATACCAGAGCCACCCCACCAGAAGATAGGGACGACTGCGGGCGTTCCGGACCGCCAGCGCTGTAAGGGCAAGGAGGATGAGCGCTGCCGCGATCGCCTGCCAGAATGGGATCACTTCCGGATGGGGATAAAGAACGGCCAGCGGGATCGGCCAGAGGGTCTTGAGGAGATAATCGCAGTAAGAAACCAGGGCATTTGAGATCCGGAGCGGCAGCGGGAGGTGCTGCATTGCAACGATATCGGCCCGTTGCGCAAGCAGGGTTACGAGAATCGAGCCGACCGTCAGGGCGAAAAGGGGCAGTTTTTCATAGAGGAGGCCGCCGATACTTTTCGCTGCGGGATTCTCTTCGCTTTTTGCCGGGTTTGCCCCGACACCGCTGGCCAGCCTTTTCAGCGGCCAGTAGTCCAGAAGGAGCAGGACGAACGGGAGTGTCACGACCATCGGTTTGGCCAAAAGCGCCAGGGCAAAGCACAGGACAACAGGCAGGTATCTCTTGTATCCCGGCATCTTTACATACCACGCATAGGCCAAAATCGTCAGCAGCAGAAAAAATGTGCAGAGAACGTCTTTTCTTTCCGCCACCCAGGCCACGGATTCCACGTGCAGCGGGTGGAGCGCGAAGAGG
>CAIUXU010000386.1 GCA_903903205.1 uncultured Syntrophobacterales bacterium | reverse complement strand
CCTTTGCTGGTTCAGGCTTGTAGCCTGAACCATTTGTTAATGTTTTGGTTCAATCTGCAAGATTGAACCAGCGGCAAGCGGTGTGTCGCAACGCACCCTGCATCCGCTACGCGAGAACCGGTTTTATCGTCGGCGTCTCCACTGCGGGGCCGCCATCGTCAATGGCCTCCGGAAGCTTCAAAAGTGAACAGCTCCTTTTCAGAGAACTTAATGATTTCCCTGATATTTTACAAATTGTGTCCACTGTGAACACAACCTCTGTTTTCACCCGGTCCGGCTGCATTTCCGAGAGGATCATTGTGTTGATAATCCCGTCAATATCGAACGCTTCATCTCCATGCCGGGCCTTAATGTAATCAACCACCGCCTGCTCCCAGTTTTTGCGCTCCCTCACACAATAGATGAATTTCAGTATCTCCGGGGACACAAAGGCCACGCAAACTGAAACGGGTCAGTGCATGGACTGCAGTAAATGTGATTTAAGGATATTATCTTGTAAATACAGTAAGTTAGGTTGTTGGGGGGGGGGTAGTTACTGCCGGTTGTTGGAGGCGGCCTATTCAAGTAACCGACATTCTTATTGATTCCCTGAAACATTAACCCACCCCTAGGATAACAAAAGAGAATGATGAAAAATTGTGAGAATCTGAACCGCTTGCGCGTTCACCCGCACCGTACTCTCAAATATCATGAAGTCAATAATATTTGGGGCTGCCTCATTAACCGTTACGTGAGAGCCAATTGCAAAAGTCCCGGTCACCTTTTACCCCTCTATAGCCTGCGGTTTCTTTTTCCGGCGAATTGCGCGGAAAGCAAGCGGGATGATCAGCGCAATGGCCGCGGCCAGATAGATCGTTCCCGCGATCGGCCGGAAGATCATCGGGGCGATCGCGCCCTGGTTGATCATCAGGGATTCCCGAAGGGCGGTTTCCATCATCGGGCCGATTACGAGGGCCAGGACGAGCGGCGCAGGCGAGTAGCCCAGATCGCGAAGGATAAAACCGAGGATGCCGAAGAGGGCGAGGACATAGAGGTCAACGTAGCTGGAGTTGACGCTATAGACGCCGACAAGGCACATCAGCGTGATAAGCGGCAGAAGGATCGGCTTGGGGACTTTTGTGATCAGCGCGAAAAGCTGAACCATAGGGAGGTTGAGGACGAGGAGCATCACGTTCCCGATGTACATACTGGCGATAACTCCCCAGAAGAGCTGGGGTTTCTCCGTCATCATCATCGGGCCGGGGGTGATCCCGTGAAGCATGAGCGCCCCCACGACCACCGCCATGGCAGGCGTGAAGGGGACACCCAGGGCGAGGAGCGGCACATAGGCCCCACCGACGGCGGCGTTGTTGGCTGCCTCAGGACCGGCCACCCCTTCGATGGCCCCCTCGCCAAACTCCTCCGGGTGCTTGGAAGCCTTCTTTTCAACCATATAGGAGACGAAGGTCGAGATGACTGGCGACGGGCCTGGCAGAAGGCCGATGAAGAAGCCGAGGATCGACCCCCTGAAGATCGGGGCGATCGAGCGCTTCCACTCCGCAAGTGTTGGCAGGAGGTCGCGCATTCGGACCCGGATCATCTCGCCTACCTCCCCTTTTTCCACGGCGGTCAGCATTACCTCTGCGATCCCGAAGAGACCCATCGCGACAGGGAGGAATTCTACCCCCTGACCCAGCTCGCTGATCCCGAAGGTAAAACGGGCTGAGCCGTGGAGCCGGTCGGTGCCGATGGTGGAGAGGGCCAGACCCAGAAGAAGCATGATCACGTTTTTGATAAGCGACCCGCCGCTCAGCCGGACGAGGAACAGAAGACCGATTGCACCGATGGCGAAGAATTCCGGCGGTCCGAATTTGAGCGCCGCATCGGCCAGGATCGAGGCGGCAAACATCAGGCCGATAATCGAGAGGGTGCCCGCAACGAAGGAGCCGACGGCCGAGATGGTGAGGGCTGCGCCGGCCCGTCCCTTCTGGGCCATCTTGTAACCGTCGATACAGGTGACGACCGACGCCGCCTCGCCGGGGATGTTGAGGAGGATCGATGTGGTCGAGCCGCCGTACATCGCGCCGTAGTAGATGCCGGCGAAGAAGATCATCGCGGTCGTCGCCTCCATCTTCAGCGTGAAGGAGAGCAGAATTGCCATTGACCCGAGGGGGCCGATGCCGGGGAGAACCCCAACGATTGTGCCGACAAAGGCGCCGATGAGCGCCCAGAGGAGGTTGATCGGGGTTGCGGCGACCTGGAACCCCATCATGAGTTGGTGCAGGACTTCCATTATCCGGGCTCCATAATGGCTAAGATGAACTGTTCCATGACGCCCGACGGGACGACGACGCCCAAAAGTCCGGCGAAGATGACGAAGGAGAGAATGGTGGTTACAAGGGCTGTCAGAAAGGAGGTCAGCGTCGTTTTATACCGCAGCAGCCGGAGAAGAACAAAAAGGACAATGAAGGTGGAGAGAAGAAAACTGAGTGTCTTCAAGAGAATCGGGTAGAAGACGAGCGCGGCGGCGATCCCGGCCGGGGCAAGCTGTGTCCAACTGTTCCCCTCGTCATTTTCGGCTGTCCGCCGAAAGGTCCGCCAGGCATGGAAGGCGGAGACGGCCAGAAGAGAAAAGGCGATCGCCGCCGGG
>CAIUXU010000385.1 GCA_903903205.1 uncultured Syntrophobacterales bacterium | reverse complement strand
GGAGCGCTCCTTGCGGACATGAACATTCAAGATCTGTTTCTCAAAGGATCGCTAACAAGAAACCTGGCAGACGCGGCGATCCGGAAGGGGTTTCCGGTGGAGCGGATTGCATTTTTCGAAGACCCGCAACAGGTTGTCTCTTCTCTCCGATCACGGCTAAAAAAGGGCGACTGGGTTCTGATCAAGGGATCACGAAAGTTGAAGATGGAAGCGGTGGCGACAGGCATGATTACAGCATTTGACCTGAAACCGCAAACAATGCAGGGGTGCGCCGCACGCGAGGCAAAGGGCGACGCAGGAAGGTTGGGGTAATGCTTTTTCATCTTTTATATCCGCTGCATGACAAATATTCCTTTCTCAATGTCTTTCGGTACATCACCTTCCGGACGATCTATGCGGCGATCACCGCCCTTGTGATCTGTTTCGTGGTCGGTCCCTGGCTCATCCGCAAACTGCAGGAACTCCAGATCGGCCAGACGATCCGGGAAGATGGACCGGACTCACATCATGCGAAAGAAGGGACGCCGACGATGGGCGGTCTCCTGATCATCTTTGCCGTCACCATCTCCACGCTGCTCTGGGCAAACCTGACCGTCGGCTGCATCTGGATTGTGATCATGGTCACGGTCGGTTTCGGCCTGATCGGATTCCTCGATGACTACCGGAAGCTGGCCCGGAAAAACAGCCGGGGCCTGCCGGCCAAGATCCGGCTGGCCGCGGAGATCGCGATCGCACTGTTCGTCAGCATCATTCTCTATACCAAACCGGGTTTCAACCCGAACGTAACCATCCCCTTTTTCAAGACGGCCCTGCCGAACCTGGGATGGGGTTATATCGTGCTTACAACCTTCATCATCGTTGGCGCCGCAAACGCGGTCAATCTGACCGACGGCCTGGACGGCCTCGCCATCGGCCCGGCGATTACCTGCTTTATGACCTACCTCCTGTTCGCCTATTTTGCGGGCAACGTCAAGATCGCAGCCTATCTCCAGATCCCCTATGTGGCGGGAACGGGTGAACTGGCGATCTTCTGTGGCGCGGTCGTCGGCGCCGGGATCGGCTTTCTCTGGTACAACGCTTATCCCGCCCAGATCTTCATGGGCGATGTCGGCTCCCTCTCACTGGGCGGCTCGCTGGGCGCCCTCGCCATCCTGACAAAACAGGAGATCCTGCTCGCCATCGTCGGCGGGATTTTCGTTCTCGAGACCTTCTCGGTCATCTTTCAGGTAGGCTGGTTCAAGCTCTCCGGTGGAAAAAGGATCTTCCGGATGGCCCCGATCCACCACCATTTCGAACTCAAGGGATGGCCCGAACCCAAGGTGATCGTCCGCTTCTGGATCATCTCCGTGCTGCTGGCGCTTGTCGCCATCAGCACGTTGAAATTGAGGTAAACGGAACACGATGGAATTGAAGGAAAAAAAAGTTGCGGTTATCGGCGTCGGGAAAACAGGGCTTGCAACAGCCCGTTTCCTGGCAGGCCGGGAAGCCCGGATCGCGGTGACCGATGCAAAGCCCGTATCGGCATGGGGCGAGGCTTCCGCAGCTCTCGATAATCTGCATGCGGATCTGACCGTGGCCCCCTACGGTCCAGAGATCCTGACCGACACCGATCTTGTCGTCCCCTCACCCGGAATTTATCCGGACAATCCGATCCTGGTCGAGGCTGTCCGCCGGGGGATCCCCGTGCTGAGCGAGCTCGAACTCGCCTGGCGATTTCTCAAGACCCCGCTTGTCGCCATCACCGGCACGAACGGCAAGACAACGGTCACCTCGCTGATCGGCGAGATTCTCCGCGTGGCAGGGAAAAAGATTTTTGTCGGAGGAAACATCGGCGCCCCGCTGATCGGTTACGTCGATGGGCCGCAGGATGCGGACTGGGCGGTGGTGGAAGTAAGCAGTTTCCAGCTCCAGTGGGCGCAGACATTTCATCCCCGGATCGCGATACTGTTGAACGTCACCTCCGACCATATCGACTACCACGGGAGCTTCCATGCGTACCGCGAGATCAAGGAAACGATCTTTGCCCACCAGGACGCCGGAGACCTCGCAATCCTGAATGCGGACGAAGAGACCACGGCATCGCTGTGTGGGCGTCTGGCTGTCCGGACAGAGCTCTTTAGCTCCTCCGACGCCGTCAACCACGGGATCTTTCTCGCCGGCGAGACCCTCCTTCACCTCCTCCCTGGGGGAGAGAAAGAGGAGTACCCGCTGGCCATGATTCACCTTCCCGGAAGACACAACTGCGAAAACGTGATGGCCGCAATCCTCGCCGCCCGGGCTTGCGGCTGCGCCCCCTCGGTAATCACCCGGGCGGTTGACGCCTTCCGGGGAATCGCCCACCGGATCGAATATGCCGGAGAGAAAAACGGCATTCTCTTCTACGACGATTCCAAGGGGACCAACGTCGGCGCCGTCATGCGGGCATTGGAAAGCTTTTCCCAACCGGTCATCCTCCTCCTCGGGGGAAGGGACAAGGAGGGGGATTTTCAGACCCTTGCCCCGCTGATCCGAAAGAGGGTGAAAGAGCTGCTTCTCTTCGGCGAAGCGAGAGAGAAAATCAATGGCCTGGTCGGCGGCGTGGTCAAGACGACCCTTGCGCCGACGATGAAAGAGGCGATGGAAAAAGCCTACAGATCGGCATTGCCCGGCGACGTCGTCCTTCTTTCCCCGGGGTGCGCCAGCTTCGACGAATTCAAGGATTACAAGGAGCGGGGCAACCGCTTCCAGGAATGGGTCAGGCAGTTACAAAGATGAAAAGACGAACCGAAAACGAAAAAAAACCGGACCTGATCCTGCTGCTGGTCACGCTGCTCCTCGTGACCGTCGGGACCGTAATGATTTACAGCTCCAGTTCCATCCTCGCGATGGAACGGTTCCGCGACGGTCAGTTCTTTCTCAAAAAGCAGCTTTTCTTCCTCTGTCTCGGGCTGGGGGTCATGGCGCTCGCAACCCGAATTTCCTATTACAAGCTCCGGAAACTGGCATGGGTCGGCGTCATCCTGTCGGCTTTTTTCCTGCTGTTGATCTGGGTTCCCCATTTGGGGATACGAGCAGGCGGCGCAGTGCGCTGGCTTAACCTCGGGGTCTTCTCCTTTCAGGTCTCGGAAATGGTCAAGGT
>CAIUXU010000384.1 GCA_903903205.1 uncultured Syntrophobacterales bacterium | reverse complement strand
TTGCAAAAACAGGAGCGAGCCGTCGTTGATGCGCGGCAAACCGGCGCCAAAACGCCCGGCAAAGCCTTTTTTCTCCGCTTCCAGCTTGATGATCTTTTCCGCTTTCTTCCAGTCCACACCGAAAGGCGGATTCGAGAGCATATAATCAAAACGCTCGCCTTCCAAACCGTCAACCGTAAACGTGTTTCCCATTTTCACATTGCCGGGGTTTTGCCCCTTAATCAGCATGTCTGACTTGCAGATGGCGTAGGACTCCGGATTGATCTCCTGCCCGAATACCTCCAGCTTGGCTTTGGGGTTGAGCTTGCTTAGATGCTCTTCCGCCACCGAGAGCATGCCGCCCGTGCCGCAAGTCGGGTCGTAGAGGGTCTTGACAATCCCTTCCCTCGTGAGAATTGCGTTGTCACTCTTGAAAAGCAGATTCACCATCAGCTTGATCACTTCACGGGGGGTAAAATGCTCCCCGGCGGTTTCATTGGAAGATTCAGCGAACTTGTAGATTAGATGTTCAAATACATAGCCCATTTCCATCGGCTCAATTTCACTTAGGTCTATTTCCGCGAACTCTTTTACCACCTGGAACAACAGATCGGTTTGCGGGTCATCCATGCGGGAAATGTGGTCATCGAAGTTGAAATACTCTACGATTTCCCGCGCGCCGAAGGAAAAGCCGTTGATAAAGTTACGCAGATTGGCGGCAACATTGGCCGGGTCAGCCTTGATTTTGGCAAAATCGAATTTGCTTCTGTTGTGAAAATTGAGTTTTGCGACCTTGTTCAAGGTAAGGTCTTTGGCGCTATCGGAGAGCTTTTCTATCTTGGGCAGATAATCCAGAACGGCCTGCTTGGTAGGAGCAAGAACACAATCCAGTCGCCTGAGAACGGTCATCGGCAAAATGATCTTGCCGTAATCGGATTGTTTATAATCACCACGCAACAAGTCTGCGACACTCCAGATTTTGTTGGCCATTCCTTTAAAATCAATCATTTTTCCTAACTCCTTTTGAGAAGCTACAGGGGCAGGACTGTAATCCGGGGACATTACTTATTCCCTGTCAGGCAGAACAGTAGGCATCCTGTTCTTCCAATTCCCCGGTTTTCTTCTGGTGTGGATAATCGCAACGACCACAACCTGGTTACCCCCATGTTCGATATAGCCTGCTCGTACATCGTCATGAATAACCGGTTTATATGAAAACCCGTGATGTTAAAGGAGTATAGGGGGGCTTCCTTTGCTTGTCAAGGGGTATCAGCGAAAAACAGGGGCTCGGAATTCCGCTTAACTCAGAGAACCGTTTTTTCCCTGTCAGAACGGTAAATCCCTTCAAAAATCGTGACCGTCTCGCGTCCGTCCTCGCCGGTGACTGCCGGTGGCCGGCCCGCGCGGGCCGATTCGCTGAACTCGGCGATTTGCAAAGCGAAAAAATACCAGGTCGGATCGATCTTGCTGAAAAAAGCTTCGTCCTCGGCCCTCCACACGGGAAGCATCGATTCCTGGCCGGGGATCGTCCACAAGTCGTTGTATGGCGGTTCCAGGATGCCGCTCATGCCGGCGATGAACATGGCGCCGCCGTCGGTCTGGACGCCGGCAGAGGCTCCGCTCGATCCGTGGATATGCACTTTGGCGTAAATGCCGGGCTTCTGCGAATTCGAGACAAGCACCGATCCCATGCCCCCATTGGCGAAGCGGATCGCGGCGATCGCCGTGTCCTCGACCTCGATATACGGGTGGTTAACGTTGTCCCAGACGCCTGCGATCTCTTTGGCCGGGCCCATGAACCACGCAAGCAGATCGAGCTGGTGGGGCGCCTGGTTGACGAGAACTCCGCCGCCTTCCATGGCCCATGTGCCGCGCCAGGGATCGGCGTTGTAATAGGCTTCGTCGCGCCATCCGAGCATGGTGACCTGGGCAATGGAGGGTTTCCCCAAAGCGCCGGAATCAATGGCATCACGGATGCGCCGCACGCTGGGATACCAGCGCCGCTGGCTGACCACCCCGAGGGATTTTCCGGCGGCGGCTGAGGCGGCGATCATGTCGTCGCAGTCCGCGACGGAGAGGGCCATCGGCTTTTCGACAAGAACGTGGCAACCGGCCTCTGCGGCCTCGACGGCGATCTGTTTGTGGGATGGGTGGGGTGTGACGATGAGGACAGCCTCGACCTTGTCTTTGGCCACCATCTCCCCGATTGATTCGCGGGCGCTGATGCCGTGGCGAAGCGCAAAGGCCTCGCGTTTTTGTTTATCGCGGCCACAGACGGAGACGAGTTTGCTGTTTTCCGAGGCGACGATGGCGCGGGCGTGGAGTTCGGCAACTTTGCCGTAACCGGCGAGGCCGAAGCGCATTTTTTCCATGTCAGGGCTCCAGCACGACTTTGAGCAGGCCCGGTTCGCGCTTGTAGAGACGGTCGAACCACGCGGCCCCTTCAGAGAGCGGTGCGACAGCGCTTAGGAGTGCGCGGACATTGATCTTTTTCCGCGCCATGAGGTCGAGAACAACGGGATATTCGCCGACCATCGCGCAGGATCCAAAGAGGGTGATCTGGCGCGTGACGACGGACTGGAGGGGCAGCTCGACGGTCGGGCTCACGTTGCCGATGAGGGTGACCGTTCCACCTTTGCGCGTCAGGTCGATTGCCGTGCGGATCGGGGCTGTGGCTCCGACGGCCTCGAAGGCGTGGTCGGCGCCGCGCCCGGAGGTCAGCACACGGACACGGTCGGGGCTGTCGGGCGCCATGGGATCGAAGGCTGCGTCGGCGCCGAATTGCAGGGCGGCGTCCCGGCGCGAAGGGTCAATGTCCAGGGCGATGAGGACGCCGGGCGTACTTGTGCGGAGAATCTGGATGAGCAGGAGCCCGATGAGTCCGGCGCCAACCACGATGATGGAATCACCGAGGGCAATCGGCGTAATGGTCGCAGCGTGGGCAGCGACGGCGGCCGGTTCCACAAGCGATGCTTCAATAAAATCAACCCCTTCTGGCATCGCATGGGCGATCCGCTCCGGCACGACCACATATTCAGCAAAGGTTCCCGGGCGGCTGTATTCGGCGCAGGAGACGCCGAGGACCTGGCGGTTGTCGCAGAGATTGACATCGCCCCGACGGCAGTAAAAGCATTCGCCGCAATATTCGGTCGAATCAAAGGTGATGCGGTCTCCGGTTCGGAAGCGCGTGACGCACTTGCCGACGGCGGCGATTTCCCCGGAAGCTTCATGGCCCATGATGATCGGCGGCCGGCGCCGTCCGGTGGAGCCGTCCATCCCGTGGACATCGGAGCCACAGATCGCCGCCGCCCGGACCCTCACGAGGATGTCGTTTTCGTCCCGCAAAACGGGGTCGGGGACCTCTTTATAGACGAATTTGCCGTATTCTTCGAGAACGAGGGCTTTCATGCCGACCTCCGGTTACCCTTACCCTTTTACCGCACCCATCGTCAGACCCTTGACCACATATTTCTGGAAGATCATGGTCAGGATAATGGCCGGCGCCATGATCGCAACCGCGGCGGCCATAACCCCGCCCCAATCCACTTCCGCATAGGAGACAAAGTTATAGACCGCAATGGGAAGCGTTTTCGTCTTTTCCATGCTGAGCACCTGCGAAAACATGAAATTGTTCCATGAAAAAATGAAAGAGAGGGTGGTCGCGGTAATAATCCCCGGCCCCGACAGCGGAAGAATGATAGCAAAAAAGGCATATTGGCGGGTCGCTCCGTCCACCATCGCCGACTCCTCCATCTCCCGCGGAATCGTGCTGAAATAGGTGGACATGATCCAGACCACAATGGGCAGCGCGATCAGGATATGGCTCAGGATAAGTGCAATATAGCTGTCCATCAGATTCAATCGTGAAAAAATAATATACCACGGCATCAGAAAAGAGATTCCCGGCATGAGCCGCGCAAGAAGGATGAAAACCGCGAGTTTCTTTTGAGCATACCGCGCGATGGAATAGGCCGCAGGCAGTCCAAGAATAAGGGACACTCCAACGGAAACCGCTCCCACAATGGTCGAGTTGAGAAAGTATTTCAGAAAATTCTGTTCTCCAAAAACTTTCACATAATTCTGAAGCGTCGGCGTAAAGATGAATTTCGGCGGCCAGGAGATGATATCGACCTGTGTTTTAAAGGAGGCGGTGAGCATCCAGAGAAACGGGAAGAGTACGACGAGGGCAATCCCCGCAACGACGAGATAAAAGATGATATTCAATAGATATTTCTTTTTCATCGGGGATTCCTTAACTCTCCGAAGATGCGCGCAGCTTCATGATTCCCAGACTGCACCCGAAAACAACCAGGAACAGGGCAATCAGGATGACGGCCGATTGTCCCATGCGAAAATATTCGAAACTGTATTTAAATGCCATGATATTGAGCGTTTCTGACGCAT
>CAIUXU010000383.1 GCA_903903205.1 uncultured Syntrophobacterales bacterium | reverse complement strand
TCGCTGCAGGCCACAATCTTTTTTTCATTGAGGATATGGAGCGTGAAGCTTTTTGACAAATTATCTACGGTAATCATGAATGCTCCTATAATTGAGAGGCCACAAGAAGCTGAGTGTATTGGTGCTGGGGGTCCTGCAGTATCTGGTCCGTCAGTCCTGACTCCACCACATGACCGGATTTCATCACCATGGTTCGCTGACAGAGCAGATTGATCACGCCCAGGTCATGGGAAACCACCAGCATGGACAGGTTAAATTCGCTCCTTAGATTCCGGATCATATCCAGCACCCGCGCCTGGACGGAAAGGTCAAGACCCGTGGTGACCTCGTCCAGAAAGAGGATCAGCGGATTGTTCGAGAGGGCCTTGGCGATCTGCACCCGCTGCTGCATGCCGCCGCTGAAGTTGCAGGGGGGCTCATCCATCCGCTCAATCGGAATCTCCGTTCTCTCCAGCAGTTCGGCTGACCGCTGCCGCATTTTGGCGATATTTCTCCACCCGGCTCCCAGAAGCCGTTCGGCAATGTTGCCGCCGGAGCTGACCTGCATCCTGAGTCCAAGATGCGGGTTCTGATAGACAATCCCCATCAGGGCGTTGCGGAGCTGGCGTTTCTGAAAATGGCTCAGGCCAAGCAGGTTGCGACTGTAGTTTGAACCATTGCCAAATATTTCCGGCAAATTGCCGGGACCCACCGAGCAATGCATCTCAACTGCGCCTTCGGTTGCCTCCCACTCAAAGTGCAGCAGCCGCACCAGGGTACTCTTGCCGGAGCCGCTTTCGCCGACAACACCAAGGGCTTCATTTCGAAAAAGGTCAAAGGAGACGTCGTTGCATGCCATCACGGAACCGCAGTGGGGGCAGAGATTGGTATCCTGTTCCGGCCCGGTGGCTTCCAGACAACGGGAACACCCCTGCCCGAACCGTTTTGAGAGGCCTCGTATCCGTATCAGTGGCTCCATGCCTGGCTCCTTTTGTCGCAGTAACCGGAATCCGAGCAGAAATAACTCCGCACGCCCCCGACGTTGTCGATAACCTCATCCAGAAAGGTATCGGTGGCGCCGCACCGTGCGCAAGCCTTGCCAGAGAAGTTCTCGGTCCTGAATTTATGGTCTTCGAACTCCAGCGGCTCAACCGACGTATGGGGGGGAATCGCATAAATCCGTTTTTCCCGCCCTGCCCCGAAGAGAAACAGCGTGTCGGCCATGTGGAGTTTGGGCACGTCCCAGCGGGGAATCGGACTGGGGTCCGTGATGTAACGGCCGTTGACCGTAACCGGGTAGCGGTAGCTGATGGTGATCTCGCCATATTTGACGATATCCTCATACAGATACAGCCACATCCGGCTGTAGTCCGCCTCGGCATGCATCCGGCGGGTCTCCATTTCCGAGGGCTCCACCTCCCGCAGTGCTTCCGGGTAAGGAACCTGGAGTACCAGGATTTGCTGGTCGTTCATGCGTTCCTCTGGAATACGGTGACGGGTCTGGATGAGGGTCGCAGCCCGGGTATCGGTGGTAATGGCCACACCTGCAACCGTGGCGACGAATTTTTTGATATTCACAGCATTGACACTGCCGTCGCACCCCTGATCAATCACCTTTAGGACATCATCCGGCTTCACCATGGAAAGGGTGATCTGGAGGCCGCCAGTCCCCCAGCCTCGGGCAATCGGCATTTCCCGTGAACCATAGGGAACCTGGTATCCTGGAATGGCGACCGCTTTGAGGATGCTGCGGCGGATCTCCTTCTTGGCTCCTTCATCCATAAACCCAAAGGGGTACCCGGCGGACTGCGCCGCATCGCTTCTTGGTTCATCATCTTTCTGCAACCATTCATGCATGAGCATCGGCATCCTCCTGACTTTTTCCGGCGCGGGCCAGATCCTGGGATTTTCTGAGTCGATCGAGATCGGAAAGAAAATCCACATAGTGAGGCAGTTTCCAGTGATTGCAGAACCCCATGGCCTCAATGCCGTCGATATGGTAAAGGACGAACTCCTGATCCTCGGCCGGACTGCCTGGTTTTTCAGTTCGAGTGCAGCGA
>CAIUXU010000382.1 GCA_903903205.1 uncultured Syntrophobacterales bacterium | reverse complement strand
GCCCTCTGTGATGCGGCGCAGACGCACCAGCGGTGTTTGGCCGATGGCGCCGGTGATGTCGTCATAGATGGTTCCGCGGAAGGTCGATTTATTCTGTTCAAAAGACATGGTCCTGTTACCTCTTCAATTTGTTAAATAATATAGTCCGCCTCGTGAACCGTGTCGAACCGGTACATGGCCAGCAGACGTTCCTTGATTTCCCTGATCTCCACCGATGAGCGCCGGCGCGGCCGCGGGATATCCACCGAGACCTTATTCCGAATCGATCCGGGAAGAGGCGAGAAGACCACAACTTCGTCCGAGAGATAGACGGCCTCATCCACGTCGTGGGTGACGAGGACGATGGTCTTCTTCGTCTCTCGCCAGAGATGCAGCAAATCCTCTTGCAAACGCTCTCGGGTAAGGGCATCCACGGCGGCAAACGGCTCGTCCATCAGGATGATCTTCGGCTCGACCGACAAAGCCCGTGCCAGGGCCAGCCGCTGGCGCATGCCGCCGGAAAGCTGCGACGGGTACTTGTTTTCCGAGCCAACCAGACCGACCATACGCAGGTAGCGGGCCGCCAGATCTGGCCGATCCGCCTTGGCAACGCCGCGCAGCTTGAGCGTGAAGTGTACGTTCTGCCGGACAGTCATCCAGGGAAATACGGCATAGTCCTGAAAGATCATGGCGATGTCGTGCTTGGGGTTGTCCCGGAACAGGCTGTTGGCAATGGGGGAGAGAAAGCGGTACTTTCGCTTGTACTCCTCCATCTCCTTGCGGGTTGACGGGAGCGGCTCCAGCACAAGATTGCCGTCGATCCAGACCTCCCCGTCGGAAGGGGCCTGCAGTCCGGCTAGGATCTCCAGAAAGGTCGATTTGCCGCAGCCGGTCGGTCCCAGCAGGGAAACGAACGATCCGCTTTCGATGCTGAGCGATACGGAGTTGAGCACCGTAAAACCTTCGGCAGACCGGTCCTCGTTGATGACCGAAAAAAACTTGCTGATTCGACGCGCTTCGATCATGGCCCTACCTGCCGATCCGCCAGACGGCGAGTTTCAATTCGATATATTTCATGACCTCGATCAGGAACCAGCCGATGAACCCCAGCATCAGCATGCAGACCACCATCCTGTCGATCTGGAAATACTCCTTCGCCTCCAGCAGGAGGTAGCCGATGCCGGTCCTGCCGCCGTACATTTCGGCGATCACCAGCATCACAAGGCCGAGGGCGATGCCGATCTTGACCCCCATAATGACTGACCCGAGGGCATGCCAGATGTAGATCCTTGTAATCAAAGTGAATTCACTTGCGCCAAATACCCGGGCCGAAGCGAGGTAGCGCGGGTCGGTCTCCTTGATCCCCTGGTAGGTGTTGAAGAGAACCGGATAGAAGACACCGAGAAAAATCAGGAATACCTGCATCGGCATCCCTACGCCGAAGATGATGATGGTGATCGGCACCCAGGCCGGCGGCGGAATCGGGGCCAGAATCTGGAAGACCGGCAGACAGTGCTTGCGGATGAAAAGGTTCCATCCCATCAGGACGCCGATCGGAAAGGCTGTAGCAACGGCAACGATAAAGCCGATGGCAAAGCGGAGTGCGCTTCCGATCAGGTGTTCCGACAAGCGGATGTTGTGGAGCATATCCCAGAAGGTGAGGGCCACTGTCGAAGGGGTGGGGACCAGTGTCTGCGGCACCACTCCCAGTCGCGGCAGCGCCTCCCAGAGGATCAGCACCGGCACAACAACCGTCAGAAACTCAACGGAGACGATGCTGCCGAACGAATTTCGGCCAAAAACGGACAGTTCGCGGACCACAACCTGCCACCAACGGGCCTGGTGTTGTTGCAACCTGTCATTCTGTGTCAACGTGTCGGCAGGCATTTCTGTTCTCCAAGCTGTTTGCGCAGTTCCGCGCTAACGGTAACGAAAGTGGATACCGGATACTGTTCCAGTGCCTCTGTCGGATAATTCAACTGCTTGCCTACCGCCCGTCGGATCTCGATCGGCGGAAGGGAGTTTGCCGCTGTCAGTGCCGCGATCAGCGGTTTAATCCGTTCCGCAGCCTCTTGTCGGACAACCAGGAAGAGTTCCGTTTGGGCGATGGACGGCGGACAGCATTCATCGGAGCCGGCTTTGATCTCCCAGTTCTGATAGAGGATTTTGTGGCCGGCAAGTTCTGCCAGAACGCCATAGGCGCCCTTGACCAGCGCCCCGTCTATGGCCTTGGCCTCGAGGGCAGGAAGCATATCGGCAAACGGCATGTAGCTGTACCGCAACTTCTTCGGGTCGAGCCCGTGCCGCTTCGCATCCTTGTTGAACTGGTGGTTGATGATGCAGTCCGCCTCCAGCGCCGCCAGATGCTTGCCGGCAAGGTCGGCAAGGCGGACCTTCAACTCTTTTCTCACCACCAATGTTGCGCCGTACGGGAACTCTATCGCACCGGCAATCTTCAGCTTCTCGCCTCCCGGAACCTTGAGCAACTGGAGCACTTTTTCCGTCTCGATGAAACCTGCATCGAGCTCGCCGGCGATCAGCGAATAGCCGATGTCGCCGCCGCTGCCGAAATGCTTCAGTTCCCATGCCCCGGTTTTTCCGGCTGCCTTGGCTTGTTCCTCCGCAGCATGCAGTGGGCCAAGAAGCGGGCTGTTTCCGTAGCCTAAGCGGATTGTCCGAGATGATGCGGATTGGGCAGCAGGCGGCGCCTTTTCATTTGCAGGCTGCTGCCGGCAGCCGATGGATAGTGTCAATACGGCTGCCAGCAGAGCAAGAAACGATATTCTTGAAATGAAACTTCTACGGGTATTCATGCACTATTTTCCCCAGGTTATACCCTTGAACTCGGCGGCATACAATTTTTCGCCGGGATTTTCCTTGATATTCTTCTGGGCCACCAGTTCATCGCCAAGAGCACGAAGACCTTTTTCCTGAATCACCGTGGTGAATTTGAGGCGATTGTTCCCATGTTTGATGGCATCTTCCGGGGCGCCTGTGTATTTTCTTGCGATTTCGACCACCTGCTTGCCGGCCGGGTCCTTCAGGATGACCGCGTTGGCCTCCTTGATGGCCTCAACGAAACGTTTCAGAGCGGAAGGATTTTCTTTCAAATAGCCTGTTCGGGCGTTGATGGTGCGGCAAGGAACCTCAGACGCGGCCTCGCGCAACACCACTTTGAATCCTTTGAGCTCAGCGATGCTGACGTGGGGCTCTTCGAGGATAGCGCCGTCAACCTTGCCGGCTTCCAGGGCGGCGATGGCCGGCCCGCCAGACAGTTTCTCCAGGATGTACTCGCCGCCGTTCTCCCGCGCCTTTTTCTCGTATGCGATGACCGCCTCGCAAGTGGGAGAGATCCCGGCGATATGTTTCCCTTTGAGATCCTTCCAGGTCTTGATCGGAGAATCCTTGGAAACGACCAGCACCGAGGTGCAGGGTGTCTTAACCTGGGAGATGACCTTGATCGGGGCGCCGTTGGCCACTGCAGCAATGGCCACGGTCGGGCAAGACCAGAAGACATCGGCCTGGCCGGATACGACAGCGTCTCTGGCAGCGGACAATTCATTCGCTTCGACAATGCTCACGTCGAGCTTGTACTTCTTGAACAGTCCCAGCTCCTGCGCCACATAGAGATTCAGGTGGTGGGTGGTCTTTGCATCCGAAACGACGATTTTCGCGGGCGGTTCCTCCCTTTGCGCGGTAGCCGCACCCGATACGGCCAGGGAAATGGCGGCGACAACGCCGAACGCTGCTAAGCACTTCACTACGGTTTTCATGCTGTATTCCTCCTTACCAATGTTGTTATTAAGAATTTGCTTCACGATCTCACCTCGAAAATCAATTAGCATAATTCCCATTGGTTTTGTAGATAATATAACCGAAAAAAAATGTCAAGCAAATATTTCGGATTTTTTCACCGGAGGGTCCTTTCAAGAAAAGTCTCTGCTCGTCAAGCCTGTCTCAGAGCCTGATCCAGGTCATCGATCAGATCATCCGGATCTTCGATCCCGACGGAGAATCGGACAAGATCGCCGGTCACCCCCACGCGCTTGCGGTGATCGGGATGCATGGCGGCGTGCGACATGGTGACGGGATAGGTGATAATGCTTTCAACCCCCCCGAGACTGACCCCCAAAACCGGAAGACGGACACTGCTCAGGAATTTCTTGGCTATCTCCTCCGTCTGGAGTCGGAAAGAGACGATTCCGCCCGGCCCGTCGGCCTGGCTTTTGTGGATCTCCCTCCCTGGATGGCCGGGCAGTCCGGGAAAGAACACCTCCTTGACCTCCGGACGCCCCTGGAGCCATTCGGCCAGTTTGGCCGCGCCTTTCTGGTGCATGTCCATCCGCGCTTTCAGGGTCTTGATGCCGCGCATCAGAAGCCAGCAGTCCTGCGGCCCGAGGACGGCCCCGAAGGCATTTTGGATGAACTTGATCTGATTCGCCAGTTTGCCGTCGGCAGCCACCGCCAGCCCGGAAAGCACGTCGCTGTGGCCGCCCAGGTACTTTGTGGCGCTGTGGATGACGATATCCATCCCGTATTCGATCGGACGCTGGAGGTAGGGGGTCATAAAGGTGTTGTCGATGATGCTGAGGATGCCTCTCTCCTTGGCCAGTGCAGAAACCGCCCTCAGGTCCGTAATCTTGAGGAGCGGATTGGACGGGGTCTCCAGATAGAGGGCTTTGGTGTTGTCGCGGATGGCTTCTCTCACCTTTGAAAGATCGGTGAAGTCGACAAACGTTGTCTCGATCCCCAGGCGGTTGAAAAGCCTCGTCAGCACCCGGTAGGTCCCCCCGTAAACGTCCTCGCACGCCACCAGATGGTCCCCGGGCGAAAAGAGAAGAAAGACACTTGAAATTGCTGCCATTCCTGAAGAGAAGGCAAAACCTTTCACTCCCCCTTCCAGGCTGGCGATGATCGCTTCGAGGGCATCCCGCGTGGGGTTCCCGGAGCGGGAATAGTCGTAAGGGCCGAATTCATCCGCCTTGGCCTGCTGGAAAGTGGCGGCGTGGTGAACGGGAATGCTGACGGCCCCGGTCGTCGGGTCGATTTCGTTTCCCGTGTGCAGGATCTTCGTTCCGATCTTCATGAATCTTCCTTTGCTTCTTTCAGGGCCTGCTCCAAATCGGCCAGCAGGTCGCCCGCATCTTCGATCCCTACCGACAGCCGCAAGAGCCTGTCGTTGATCCCCATCCGCTCTCGTTCCGTCGGGTCCATATCCGTATGGGTCTGAAAGGCCGGGTAGGTGATCAGGGTCTCCACCCCTCCCAGACTTTCGGCAAAGGAGATGAGTTTGACCTTTGCGAGAACCTTTTCGGCGATGCACCGGTCAGCGACCTCAAACGAAACCATCGCGCCGAATCCCCGGGCCTGCTCCCGAAGCAGACGATTGCCGGGGTCCGTTTGCAGCCCCGGGTAATAGACCCGCCTGACGCCCGGCTGGCGGGAAAGCCATTCCGCGATGGTTTGCGCATTTTCCAACTGCCGGTCGATCCGGACGCCCAGTGTCTTCATGCCGCGGATCACAAGCCAGCAATCCTGTGGTCCCAGGACGGCGCCGACGGAATTCTGCAGGAAATAAACCTGCTTGCCCAATTCCTCATCCTTCACGACCACCAGGCCTGCCAGGACATCGTTGTGGCCGGAAATGAACTTGGTGGCGCTGTAGACGACGATGTCTGCGCCCAAAGCCAGCGGCTGCATCAGATAAGGGGTCATGAATGTATTGTCCACGATGGTCAGGACCCCCTTCTCCCTGGCCATGTCAGAGATCTTCCGGATGTCTGCCACCTTGAGGAGCGGGTTGGTCGGCGCCTCCAGCAGAATGGCGCGGGTATTTTCCCGGATCGCCCGGGCCACCGCATCCGGATCGGAGGTGTCAACGTAGGTCGCCTCCAGGCCATATTTGACAAAAACTTTGTCAATTACCCGAAACGTGCCGCCGTACAGATCCTCGGTCACCACCAGGTGGTCGCCCTGTTTGAAAAGCAGCAGGAGGTTGGTAATCGCGGCCATCCCTGAAGAATAGGCGAATCCCCTGACACCGCCGTCCAGCAGGGCGATCCCTTCCTCAAGAACCTTGCGGGTTGGATTACCGCTGCGTGAATAGTCATAGCCGGTGCTCTGCCCGAATGCCGGATGAGCGAATGTGGCGTTCTGGTAGATCGGAAAGGACATTGCGCCCGTCGCATCCTTTCCCACCCCGATCTGCACCGCCTTGGTTGAAGTCTTCATCGTCTGATCCATTCCGAGACCTGTTATGATTCCGACATATCCTAAATCATATAGTTATCGTGTGTGGCGTTATCCTGTTTGGCCTTCTGCCGCTCCACCATGTCGGCCAGGGTGTATTTCTCCAACACCCGCGCAATGCCCTCCGCCGCTTCTAGCCAGAGATCACGGGAGACGCAATGGGATACGCGGCTGCAAAGACCCGGTTTCTCGACGCAATCCACAACGCAGAGCGGCCCCTCCACGACCTGGACGATCTCCTTCATGGTGATCTCCGAAGGCGCCTTTCCCAGGACATAGCCGCCGTGCACCCCTCGCATTGCCTCCAGCAACCCTGTTGATTTGAGGGGATGGATCAGATTCGAAAGGTACTTCTCCGAGATCTCCTGCCGCTTTGCGATGTCTCGCAAAAGCACAGGACCCTCTCCGTAATGGGCGGCCAGATCGATCATCATCCGCACACCGTAGCGACCCTTTGTTGACAGTTTCATAAAATCACCCTGAAATGTTATTCTATATAATATCCATGAGAATAGTGGTTAATATATCAAAGGCGCT
>CAIUXU010000381.1 GCA_903903205.1 uncultured Syntrophobacterales bacterium | reverse complement strand
TCAACGCGATGGGGTATGGCCGGGGGCTTCCCGACTCGGCGATCGCCAAAGTCGAACTCACGCCGGAAGGAACAATCCGTCTTTACTGCGGCGTCTCCGACATGGGGCAGGGAAACGCCACCGCCTTCTTCCAGATTGCCGGGGAGATCCTTTGTCAGGAGGACACCGCAATCGAACTCATCCAGCCGGACACGTCGCGAACCCTTCCTTCCGGCTCGGCATCGGCCGGCCGGACGACCTACACCTACGGCAACGCCCTGATCCGCGCCTGCGAAGAGCTCCGCCGCCGTCTCCTCGGTCGCGCGGCGCTGGGGCTCCTCGTCGATACGCTGGAGGATCTGGAACTGCTCCCCGGGCGGGTCCGGCATCCGGCTACAGGGCGGGAGGTCCCCCTCGCCATGCTCTCGGCGACGATGAGCGAACCCGAACGGATCTGCATCAGCCAGTTCCTGATGCCGGTGGTGCGGGAGGTCCCGGATACCGGAAAGGCGTTCGTGATCGGCTTCCCCCATCTCCTCTATGCCCATGCCGCGCACCTTGCCTGTGTGGAGGTGGACGAGCTCACGGGGGCGGTCGAAGTCAAGACCTATCTTGCCGCAACGGAGGCAGGACAGGTTCTCAATCCCCAGGGTTTCGAGCAGCAGGTCCAGGGCGCCATCGCCCAGGGGATCGGCTACGCCCTGTGCGAGGAGGTCAAATTGGAGAAAGGCCGGGTTCTGACCCCCAATCTGGCGACCTACATCATTCCGTCGGCCCCGGATATCCCGAAGATGATCTCGCTTGCCGTGGAGATCGAAGAGCCATCCGGACCATTTGGGATGAAGGGCGTAGGTGAAGTGGGGGTGAACGGTCCTCTGCCGGCTATCGCTGGCGCTGTGGCCGGAGCCTGCGGCATCGTGGGGTTCTGCCGGGCGCCTCTGACGGCGGAGCGTGTCCTGGAGGCTTTGCAACAAAAACAAGCGGTTCACAGGAACGAAAATGAATGAATCTAAGGGATCTCTCATGAACATCCGGTTTACGATCAACGGCAGAGAAGCGACGGTCGAGGCGCCCCCGGACAGGCGGGTCGTGGATCTCCTGCGGGAGGATCTGGGCCTCACGGGAACGAAGGAGGGCTGCGGAAGCGGGGAATGCGGAGCCTGTACGGTCCTGATCGACGGCGAACCCAGGCTTTCCTGTCTGATGCTCGCCGCACAGTTGGAGGGGAGAGCGGTTACAACGATCGAAGGGGTGGCGAATGGAGACGGACTGCACCCCATACAGGAGGCCTTTGTCCGTTGCGGCGCCGTCCAGTGCGGGTTCTGCTCGCCGGGGATGATCCTCACGGCATCCGCCCTGCTGGTGCAAACGCCGGACCCCACACGCGACCAGATCCGGGAAGGTCTCGCCGGAAACCTCTGCCGTTGCACCGGGTATCAGAAGATCGTGGACGCCGTGGAAATCGCGGCCCAAAGCGCAGGCAAGGTTGCCGATTTCGACGCCTCTCAGGCGCTTACGGGGCGGCTAAAGGCGTGTAACGAGGAAACTTCTACAAAACCCGC
>CAIUXU010000380.1 GCA_903903205.1 uncultured Syntrophobacterales bacterium | reverse complement strand
GGCATGTTCTGTCCGACGTCGCCGGAAAAAACCTTCCGGAGATCCAGATTCTTTTGCTCATACTTCGCGCCGCGGCCCTGATCGGTGATCATGGAGGTCAATTCGGCCTCATCGAGGTACGCCGACTCGGTGACGTTACCGGCCGCGAAGAGAAGATCGCGGATCGTCATCCCCTCGGTCAGCGGGTACTGGCCCGGACTGCGAATGTCGCCCTCGACAGTGACGAACTTCTCCGGTTTGTACTCCTCGATGTGGTGAACAACGACGCGGTCCTTGTCCTGAAGCGCGAGGTTTCTCTCCTCCTGCCCGGCCAGAGCGCGGGAGAGATCCGAGACGATCATCGTCACCTCGCGGGTCCGCGGATCTCTCCGGTAGAGATGCGCCTGGGTGAGGTAGGCATTGGCATTCGGCCCGCCGGCCATAAAAACGGCATCCTTGAGGCGCATGTTTTTCTGAAAGGGATACTTCCCGGGATTGCGAACCTCGCCGCTGATAACAATATCCGGCTGACCCTGAAAATCCCACTGCCGGAAGATGTAGATCTCATCGTAGGGCTGAAGCGCCAGATCCTCGGCGGGCGCCTTCCGCAGAATCGCCTCGCCAAGTTTGAAGGGGACAAGGGTGGGGGTCATCTCGGGCCGTTTGTGCCGTTTGACGAAGGCGTAGGAGAAATCGGTCTCCGGCTGGAGATCCTTCTCGGCGATCACGTCGGAGACCCGCAGCCCCGTGCGGAACTGGTATTTCCCCGGCCGCTTGAGGTTTCCGTAAAGATAGACGGCATTTACATCCTCAGCGACGACGCTCTGGACGTGGACCCGGTCGCCATCCTGGAGAATAAACGGCTCTTTGCGGGTTTGCAGGGAGGCAAGCGAAGTGTCCAGAACAATCCGCTCCTGGTTTCCGGCATACCGCTGGACCTGAATTTGGCCGCCAAAAGCGGAGCTTTTGAGCCCTCCGGCAAGCTCCAGGGTCTTAAGCAGCGAGAGCTCTTTCTTGAGTTCATAGAGGGCGGCAACCTTCACATCCCCGTCCACGGCCACGGTGGCCTCCGGTTTGGGGACGAAGATCACATCTCCCTGCTGCAGGCGGAGATCTTTGGATTTGTCTCCACTCAGGATCAGGTCGTAGAGGTCAAAAGTGCTAACGACCTTATCGTTCCGCTTGAGCTGGATGTTGCGCATCGATCCGGATTGAACCGGAAGCAGAACCTCTTTTTCCTCCTGGGTCTTGCGGTAACGCGCCTCGGCAAAGACGTGCTGCTGCAGGGTGTAGTCGCGCTCCCGAATTTCGGCGGTGTTGTTGAGCCTTTTCAGCTCCTGCTCCAGCTCACGAATGTCGAGTTTCTCGTAATCCCGCTTCTGCTCCGTCAGCTCTTTTTTCTCTTTGATTTTCTCAATAAGCCCCTTGAGGCTGGCGTATTTGTCCTTCTTGTTCTCCGCGCCCTCCAGATTTTCCAACTCCCGCTGAAGCTGCTCTCCGTCCAGTTCCCTAACCCGTTTGATCACCTCTTCCGACTGGCGTTCATCCTTGAGAATGTCGAGAAGGTTCATCAGGCTGGTGTATTGGTCCTTTTTCGCCGACCGTTTGGAGAGATCAGCGACGGCGACCGCCCTCCCCTCTGCGTCGTAGATATACCCCATTTCCGGATCCACCGCTTTGGGAAGACCCTCCTTGAGACGGGCCTCGTAGTCCTGCTTTCTGTTTTCCAGGGTGAACGCCTTTTCCTTCTCACGCTCACTCTTCAGCCGGTCCACGAGCAGGCGAACATCTATGTTCTCCTGGCGGAGCTTTTCGCGATACCAGTCGTCGAGAAGGGACTTCACCTCCGGGCCGCCGGCGTAGATCAGCGCGTTCAGGATCGTGTCGAATGCGCTGACCGTATAGGCGCCGGGCTGTTTCACGGCGCCGACGACGAAGACGGTGACGCTGCGAAGTTCGCCCATCGTGACGCTGGCTGTGACGCCGAGAACCGATTCCACCTCCTTGCGGATGACGTTGACCAGATCCTTGTAGGCCAAGCCGCCGACATGGATGCTGCCGACCTGGGGGAGGTAAACGCTGCCGTTGCGCTGAACGGTCAGGGTGTAGGACTCGTTCAGCCGACCCCAGACATTCACCACAATCGTGTCATCGGGGCCGACGATATAATCCGCCGTGACGGGCATGTTTGCGGGCGGGGTGAAGGAGGTCGGGCCGGAAGAGAAGAGCTGCTGCCCGAAAACCTTCAGCTCCTCGGGGG
>CAIUXU010000379.1 GCA_903903205.1 uncultured Syntrophobacterales bacterium | reverse complement strand
TCCCTTGCAGCATCTGTTTACCATTTTCGTTCATAATGATCTCCCGGTTATTCTTATAGTATCAATTACTTATCCGCCTGACGTGTCACGCTTATTTCTGCGCGACATCCATGCATTCGCGATACTTGGCCCAAAAAGCGAAATCAATGTGAACACGAGGATGGTCAGGGAGATCGGACGCGTCACAAAGATCGTCGGATCACCGACCGACATCACCAGCGCCCGACGGTATTCCTGCTCGATCATCGGACCGAGCACAACGCCCAGCACCACGGGCGCCATGGGAACGTCGTGGCGACGCAGGAAAAATGCGACCACACCCAGGATAAAGAGCACGATCATCTCCGCCAGACTGCCGCTGAGACCATAGATGCCCAGCGCGGAGAAGACGAGAATGCTTCCAAAAAGCAAAGGTTTTGGCGTTTTAAGCATTTTTACCCAGAGTCCGATGAGCGGCAGATTCAGAATGACCAGCAACACATTCCCGATATAGAGACTGGCGATCAGACCCCATACCAGTTCCGGATTTTGCGAGAACAGCAATGGGCCGGGCCTCAGGCCATACATCTGGAATGCGGCGAGCATTACCGCCGTTGTCCCGGAACCGGGGATCCCAAGCGCCAGGAGCGGCACCAGAGCGCCACCACAACTTGCGTTGTTCGCCGCTTCGGGGCCTGCTACGCCTTCAATCATTCCCGTGCCGAATTTTTCCGGCGTCTTCGAGATGCGCTTTTCCATGACATAGGAGAGGAATGTCGCAACCGTTGCACCCGCGCCGGGCAATACTCCGATTATGAATCCGAGGAAGGATCCGCGCAACCACGCCGGGATTGAACGCTTCCACTCATCACGGGTCATCAGGAGGCTTCCGACGGTAAAAATTGCTTCTTCTTTGATACGCTTGAATGTTCCGGCATTCCAGAACACCTCGCAAATCGCAAACAGGCCGATCGCGGCCGTGACGACGTCGACACCGCCCAACAGATCCATCAAGCCGAACGTATAGCGCGGTTGAGCGGTCTGCAGGTCCATCCCCATCATGCTGATCCCCAAACCCAACAGGGTTGCAAATGCCGTTTTGGGGGCCGAGTCGCCGGAAAGTCCCGTCACGACGGTCAGTGCCAGAACCATGATGGCAAAGTACTCCGGAGGGCCGAAACGCAGCGCAAACTCGCCAAGCTGGTAGGCCAGAAGCATCAGCCCGAATGTTGCAATCGTCCCTGCGACAAAAGAGCCGATCGCCGAGGTGGCAAGGGCTGCACCGGCACGCCCCTTTTTGGCCATCTGATATCCGTCCAAGGTGGTTACGACGCTCGCTGTTTCTCCCGGTGTGTTGACGAGGATCGATGTCGTCGACCCCCCGTACATCGCGCCATAGTAAATGCCGCCAAACAAGATAAATGCCGTGATGGGTTCAACCCCGAAGGTCAGCGGCAGAAGCAGGGCGATCGTCATGGCGGGACCGATACCCGGCAGGACTCCAATAGCCGTGCCGACGATAACGCCGATTACACCGGCCACAAGATGCGCCGGCGTGAATGCGACGCCAAATCCCATAGCAAGGTTTGAAAAAAGTTGAGTCAGTGTCTCCATCTTGTCTCTCCCCGTGTTGTTGCTTTCCAAGAAGACGTATGTATATCCGTCCTGCTACCCCAACAAGCCCTTCGGCAAACCGACCTTCAACAGGCCGTTGAAGAAATAGTAAATGGCGAGGCTGATTGTGACACTGACGATCGCATCACGCAGCCAGGCGTGGCTGCCCAAAACGCGTGCCACGACAAACAGGAATACGGCCGTCGAGATCAGATAACCGACCGGTTCAAAGATCAGGATGTAAATGAGAAACACTAGCGCCGTTGCTCCCCAGGTCTTCCAGTCGATCTCTTCCAGATCGGAAAACTTGAAAGCGGCGGCCTGTCTGCGCCAGGTCTGCAGTCCGAGCCACACACCGCTGAGGAGCATTCCGATCCCGATCATAATCGGAAAGGCGCGAGGTCCGACGGCACTGAAGGTTGTGACGGGCTGATCGATCATGAAGGCGCCGGCAATGAATGCGCCGGCAAAAACGATAATGATCCCGGCAAGAGTGAGATCGTGTTTCATGGTATTCCTCCGGTAAGGATAGGGCAACTCGGCAACAATCGCTTGATGCCATCTCCCACATTTATCCCATCTGAGGGCGGGAATGACCGTGGAAAGGCCGAGGGGAGAGAAGTATTCCTCTCCTTCCCTTCGGCCTTATTGAAATCCCCGTCCGGTGGGCTTGTTATTGAATGATGCCCGTCGCTTTGAGAACCTTCCCGTAGGTCTCAGACTCCTTGTCTACAAATTTTTTGAAACCATCACCGGCCAGGAATACATCCCCCCAGCCATACTTGATGAGAAGATCCTTCCATGCCTTGCTGCCGTGCATACGCGTGACGGCCTCGACAAGCCAGGCATAGTTATCCGCGCTAATCCCGGGTGACGCTGCGATACCTCTCCAGTTTTCAACGACCACGTCAAGACCGCTTTCTTTGATTGTCGGGGTCGGATCATTGGCCAGACGTTTTTCGCTCGAATAGGCCAGGAAGCGTAATTTACCCGCATCGAGATGGGGTTTGTACTCAGCATACCCGGAGACACCGCAGGTTACCTGATTGCTCATCACCACCGGGAGGGCATCCGCACCGGAGAAGGCGACGTAATTTACATCTTTGATGTCAACTCCCAAGGCCATCGCAATCATGGCAACCATCGCGTGATCCAGCGAGCCGGGTGCGCCACCGCCCCATGTGATAGATTTGGGGCTCTTCTTGAAGTCGGCAAGGAGTTCCTTGAAATCCTTGTACTTGGAGCTGGCGCTCACCGCAGATCGAAGAGCGTCGTGTAGGGAAAGAGTGTC
>CAIUXU010000378.1 GCA_903903205.1 uncultured Syntrophobacterales bacterium | reverse complement strand
GCCGTCCGCTCGGCGCCGCCCGTAAAGGAGGAATAGCGGTAGTCCGTATTCGTCTTGAGATACAGGCGTACCACACCCTTTTCATAGCTGCCCTCCAATTGCAGGCGGGCGTTCCATTCTTCCAGGGCCGCCCCCCGGTTCTGATCGTAATATTGAAGTTTGTAGAGGGCGGAATCCTTGTCCAGGCCGTACACGACGGGGCGAAGTTCCAAGTAGCCGCCGACATGGTGGGGTTTCTTCTCAATCTCCGAGATGTCGAAACTGTAGGACTCTCCGGCAAGACCCGTCGTCGGCAGAAACAGCACGAAGCCGATGAGCAGGGGCAGGATCAATTCACGGATCAAACGGGGCATCGACATTCCTTTTTTCCTTCTTAACGCAGAGATTCCAGGTTCGGCATGAAGGTCAGGGTGAAGACCTCATCCTTGAAATCGCGTTTCTTGATCCCGGCGAAAATCATGACCGATTTGTAGCCTTTGTAGAGCGGGCTGTCCGTCTCGATCACCGCCGGACGTGTGATGCCACCGCCAAAGCTTTTGACATCCTTGAAATAGAGCGTCTTGATCAGCATGTTCGCTTCGGTAAGGCACTCGATCCTGGTCGGCAGGACGCTCTTCTTGTCGGCCCAGATCTTCAGCCTGTCATAGGCCACGGTCTTTGTCTTCGCCTTGAGATAGAGAAGGTATTCGCCTCCCTTTTCTTCAATCTTTTCCACATCGTATTCCGCAGTGTAGTCCAGTTGGAGGATGTCGGCATTGTTGAAGACGCCGCCGACGACGGACTGGAGGCTCGTGATCCGGATGGGCTTGCCGACGTTGGGGATGAAAAGCCACATGTTATCACCCAGCCGCAGGGTGCTCCGCCCCTTCTCGCTTGCCGGGGCGATGAAGAGGGAGCCCACCTTGTCGATGCCCTTTTTAACGGTAAAGAGGGTGAACTCCTTCTTTTTGCCATCCGGTTCGATGTTGATAAGCTTGCGATAGGATTCATAGGAATCGGGGCTGAGGTTTCGATCCACCTGTTTTAGCAGCGCCGCGCCGTCGATGGCATAAACCGGCAGGGCAATAAACAACGATAATATTACGATGATCCATTTCATTTTCCGCATGGAAGCCTCCTATACGTGTCTGAGCGCCTGGATCGGCTCCATGCGCGACGCCTTGAAGGCGGGCTGGAGACTGGCGATAACCGAGACGATGATAACCGTGGCCGAGATCATCAGGATGTCGGCTGGTAAGACGCCGGCATGAAGGATGAACCCCTTCTGCTGGCCGAAATCATACGTGATCTTGAACAGATTGATGATATAAATGAGGCTTATCCCCACGATATCACCGATCAGGGCGCCCGTGACCCCCATGCAGAATCCCTCGATCACGAACATATTGAGGATCTTCCCGGGGAGTGTGCCGATGGCTGCCATGGTCCCGATCTCCCGAATCCTTTCATAGACGGCCATGATCATGACGTTCATGATGCTGATCAGGACGATGGCGATCAGCATGATTTTGATGAAAAATGTCATCAGATCGATCATCCGGGCGATGTTGAAGAAGGGGGAAAGTTTCTCCCAGATGTGGAGTTCGAAAATCGGCTTGCCCTGCTGGTTAAGCTCTTTGGCGAGCAGACCGTCGAGTTTTTTGCCGAAGGCTGCGAGATCGCCAAAGTCCTTGAGCCGGACGGCGTATTCGCTCACCTGCTGACCATTCATTCGCAGGAGCTCCCTGGCGTCGTCCATGTGAACGTAACCGTCCCTTCCGCCGGGGCCGGTCGCGCTCTCCATGACACCTGTCACGGTGAACTGCTTGCCATTGACGGAGCCGTCCGCATTGGTAGCCACGATGACCACCGCGTCGCCCGGATTGATC
>CAIUXU010000377.1 GCA_903903205.1 uncultured Syntrophobacterales bacterium | reverse complement strand
GGATATTCCGGGGACATAATACCATTAAATCGTATTGAATTACCGGTAATTAGTATTATGTCCCCGGATTCCTCTATAAATGCCACTCTAGAATTGGATTCCGCCTTTTTTTTCTGTTAATGGACCTTTGTTAACTTTCACGGGATTGTTGTGTGGCCATTGAGTTTGGGCATAAATTCGCTGTGGGTCGCTCATTCCTGCTTTGATCTTCGTTTTAATCTTCATCTGTCTTTTACCTCGTTTCTTTTTAAATTCCTTGAAGTCGGTTTTTCCCGATATTCAGGTTGATGTTTGTTTTCTGGATATTCCGGGGACATAATACCATTAAATCGTATTGAATTACCGGTAATTAGTATTATGTCCCCGGATTCCCCCCTCATTTCTTAGCCTATTCCAATCTCTTTCTCGCCGACTTGATTTCGTATAGCGCCGGTTCTTCCATGATCGCGCAGGAGCGCCCGGCGTATGCCTTTTCGAATCTCAACTCGGCGCTTGCAAAGAGGTCCGTGTTTTCCGCCTTCAGGTAACGTGCAGCCATCCGGCAGTATTCGGGGTCGATCTCGATCCCGACGCTGTTGCGGCCCGTTCGGAAAGCCGCGACCATCGTCGTGCCGGATCCGCAGAACGGATCGAGGACGGTGTCGCCGCTAAAAGAGAACATTCGCACCAGACGAGTCGCCAATTCTAGCGGGAACGGCGCCGGATGATGCTTGGTGGAGGCGCCCGTGAGATTCCAGATCTGCTGAAACCAGCGGTTGAACTCCTCTTTCGAGATCCGGCTCGCATCGCGTTGCGCGGTGGTCGGCTGCCGGTATCCCCCCGGCTTTCTCTGCATCAGGATGAATTCCATGTCATTCTTGATGATCGCATTCGGTTCGTAGGGTTTGCCGAGGAACTTCGACCCGTTTGTGACTTCGTAGGAGGCGTTAGATATCTTGTGCCAGATAATGGGGTTCAAGTTGTCGAAGCCGAGTCGGCGGCAGATCACGCAGATGTCCGCGTGCAGCGGGAAAACAAGGTGTCGTCCGAAATCGCGTCGGGCCACGCAAACATCGCCGACAACACAGACCAGGCGACCACCGGGGACGAGAATCCGGAACACCTGCCGCCAGACCTTCTCCAACTCGTTCAGGAATACCTCGTAATCCTGAACGTGGCCAAGTTGATCAGGATTCTCGTTGTAGCGTTTAAGATTCCAATAGGGGGGCGACGTGACAACGAGATGGACGGACTCGTCATCCACGAACGAGAGATCCCGCGCGTCTCCGTTGATCAGCCTGTGAATGGTAGATGGCATCGCTTTACACAAAGGCAGTCAAATGGGCGGCGAGCACCTTGGCAAATCGCTCGACCGAGAGATCATCCGCAGGTGTTCTGAACACGCCCCCTATTCCGTCTGCAGCAGATGACGTGATGAAGGACGCGGCAGTATAGTGGCGTTCCAACACGAGTTTTCGACAAAACAGTTCATAACGGCGCATGTACGACGCGCCGACAAACTCCGGAAAAACCTTGAAATGGGGTTCCTGGATGCTGACAGGACGGTTCGATGCCTCGCAATCCTCCAACATGAAGAAATACCCGAGGAATGGTTGGGGGCTGTCGAGATAGGCCCGCTCCCGGAAAGCGGTCCAAAGATCTATGGCGCTTCCCATTGCCTCTTCCGTCCTATTGTTGAAGTTGTTGCCGAAAGAAGGGCCGACCTGTGATTTGGCCTCAATTGCGGCAACCAGGGTGTGATTGCTCACGACAAGGAGATCCCATTCCTTGGTGGGTCGGAAGAAGCCTGGCAACTCCACGGCTTTCTTTCTGAAGATGCAGCGCTCGGCAATCCCGGCCCCGGTGATCAGTTCGGTGCAGAGGTCGATGAAGCCGTCCATCTGTGCACCGCCTGTAACAGCGCTCCGCGATCCCTGATCCGCCCTCCCGCTTTCTTCCTGCCTCCGGCGTTGCGCAGCCCTCGTTTCCCAGTAGCGGGCGACCGCTTTGGCGGTCAGCGTGTTGGTGTTTTTCAGGAAGTCGTTTTTCTTCATGGCGCGCACCTTAACAGGTTCCTCCATCATTATCAAGCCGCTGTGCTCTATTTAAAATTTCCCTTGCGAGTGGGGGGATGGAGTGAATAGGGGACGCTGTTATCGCGCCGGGTCCGCGAATCTGTCCAGCCATTGCCGCGGATTGACAACAAAAATGTCCAGGCCATCGCAATTTTTTTCGTATCCGGGTCCGACATCGGGACAAACGAGATAGTTTCTGCCGTCGGGATAGCGGCTTCGAAATGCCTTGAGGGCGTTGGCTTCGAAGCTCCGCGGATCCCACTTGCATTCAATGGCATCTACTTCATCCCTATTTTTTCTGACGACAAAATCAACTTCCCTGCCTGATGTATCCCGCCAATAATTAATTTCATGAGCGGGGGCGCAGGCTTGCAAATATTCGAGAACGACATGTTCCCAGAGGAGGCCGCAATCTTCCGGCCGCAAAGGATCCCAGCCCCGGCTGAAACTGACAAATCCCGTATCGAAGGCATATATCTTCGGCATCTT
>CAIUXU010000376.1 GCA_903903205.1 uncultured Syntrophobacterales bacterium | reverse complement strand
GTCCTGCTCGGTCTCGGGAAGCCCGCCACCGGACCCTACAAGCCGGGAACCTGGGCCTACAACCCGAATGTCCGGGATTACCCGTTCGATCCGGCGAAGGCGAAGGCGCTTCTGGCTGAGGCGGGCTGGAAAGATGTAAACGGCGATGGCGTCCTCGAAAAAGACGGTCGCCCGTTTGCTTTTGAGATCATTACAAACCAGGGGAACGAGATCCGGGCGAAGTGCTCCGAAATCATCCAGCGGCGTCTGGCCGAGGTGGGGATCCAGGTCAAGATCCGGGTGGTCGAGTGGGCGGCGTTTGTGAAAGACTTCATCAACAAGCGGAAGTTTGACGCGACGATCCTGGGCTGGTCGATTCCGATGGAACCGGATTTATACGACGTCTGGCATTCGAGCAAGACCGGACCGGAGGAGCTGAATTTCATCTCTTATAAAAATGCGGAGGTGGATGCCCTGATCGAAAAGGGGCGGGAGACCTTCGACCAGTCTGTACGGAAACAGTGCTACGACCGCATCCAGGAGATCCTCGCCGAGGAGCAGCCCTACCTGTTTCTCTATGTCCCGGACGCGCTACCGATCGTCCATGCCCGATTCCGCGGTGTGGAGGTAGCGCCGCTGGGAATTGGCCACAACTTTATCAAGTGGTACGTTCCAAAGGGGGAACAGAAGCTTGTCATGAAACCATAGCTGTTTTATGCCCGGTCAGGGAAGGGCGTAATAATTGATCAGGCTGCCGGCCAGCAGGATTTCCCGATCCGCCTGGGGCAGGTTCTTGAGCTCCAGGGCCAGCGGGATGATCCGGCCGTCCCCTTTCAGGATCATCACTTCGATGGTTTCAGCCCCGCCCTGAACCGCTTTGCGGAGGGAAGGAAAGAAGACAGCATCCTGAATCGCCAGTTTTTCTTCGCCCTTCTCTGCCGTTGTGAACGGAAGCATTCCCCAGTTGATGAGGTTGCTCCGGTACCGCTTGGTGGCGTATTCGTTGGCGATATTTACCCAGCCCCCCAAAACCTTCTGACAGGAGGCCGCCTGCTCCCGCGCCGAACCATCCCCAGGCTTCCGCGCGAAGAGGAGGCTGCCGAGGCCCGTTGTCCGGAGAAACTCCTCCGCAGAGATGCCGGGAGCGAACGCCGCCGCCCAGGGTTTAACCGCCTCCAGCAGGCGGACATCGCTCTTGCCCTCTTTCAGAAATGCGAGCCTCATCTCCTCCAGCGCGTGGGCTTCCCCGGCGCGTCTCACATACTGCGGATCTTTTCTGGAGAGGGTGAAGGATGCCAGTTTCAGCGGGTTGGACCGGTAGGAGGAGGTTTCCCCTGACGGAATCAGCTCGTCCGTCGTGGTCACCGGATCCGTAATCACGGATGCAACGACCAGGCAGAGGTGATCCGGCAGGGCGGACATGGCGGGCCAATCCACGATGTTTGGTCCGAAGCGCAGGGGGATATCGGGTTTCGCTTTCCCGTAGCCCTGATAAACCCTGTTTTCGTAAACGCCTGACGAACAATGGTATCGCACGCGGCGGGGATGAAAAGGGATCTCATCCGCGCCGGTCAGAAAACCCCGATTCAGCGCAGTTGCCGCGATGGACCGGGCATCCATCAGCGCCACGGAGGCGATCTGGCCGTCCTGGGGCCGGGATCCTTCACGGCTCGGAAAGTTGCGTGTCGTGTGCCGGATACTTAAACCCTGGTTGGGCGGGACG
>CAIUXU010000375.1 GCA_903903205.1 uncultured Syntrophobacterales bacterium | reverse complement strand
TCGGCCGCTGCTATCTGATTCAAGGCGAGGCAGGGATGATGCTGATCGACGGCGGGTCTCCGAAAAGGGTGAGAGCATTCCTGGCGGCCCTACAGAAACTCTCCTTGCATCCCTCTGAAATCAAGCTCATCACGCTCACCCACGGACATTGGAATCACATCGGATCGGCCGGGGTCATCAAAAACGTTACCGGGGCCAAAATTGCCATGCATCGCGAGGAGAAGGAGAGGCTGGAGAAATCCTCGAAGACCATGCTTCCAGTTGCTACAGCCTGGGACCGGTTCCTTTCTGGCGCCATGACGATGTTTCTGCCTTGGTGCGATATCCCCGCTGTGGAGGTCGATATTGTCTTGGAAGATCGTGATTTTTCTCTTTCCAACTATGGGATCCCCGGCAAAATCCTCCCTACGCCCGGCCATTCCAGAGGATCGGTCAGCGTCCTGCTCGATACGGGAGATGCCTTTATAGGCGACCTGGCTATGAATACCTTTCCTTTTTATCTGCGTCCCGGGATTCCCATCTTTGCGGAGGACATGCGGCAGGTTAGGGAGAGCTGGAAACGGCTCCTGGACGAAGGGGCGAAAACGGTCTATCCCGCGCACGGAAAACCATTCCCGGCTGATGTGATTCGGAAGGCCCTGCGGTAAAAGGGGCGCCTTCCTCCATTCATAGAGAGCCGTGTCTATCTTCGGTGGACAGACCCGAATGGTTCCACCTTTTGGGAATGCCTCAATCTTCATTTTTACACAATCTTCATCAATCGGTCATCAAAGCTTAACAATCCCTTGATAGGATATCCCAAAACAGGGAGGTATCCGAATGCAGCATCAATATATCGATCGTGAAAGCCGCAGGGTTCAGACGGAACAGTTTTTCGGCGACGCCGCCGTCCGTTTTCTCTATTCCGATGTCAGGGAATGGTCGCCCTGGCTCTTCCGGAAACTGATCAGCTCCTACACTTCCAGCATTCTGGGCAATCTGAGCTACAGCGGGATGTTTTCCGACAGGATTGTCGGACAACCGGGATTACACGCGGCATGGGGAATTGATCTGCGGGAATGTCTGGATCATCCGGCGCGGCTGGAAACGCTCAAGCAGGTATTCGAAAGGAAAATCCGCTACTGGGAATGTCGTCCGATGCCGAACGACCCGCTGGCGGTGGTCGCGCCATCCGACTCCCGGATGCTGTGTGGTTCCTTTTGCGACACCTCCAGCCTCTTCATCAAGGGGAAATTTTTCGACTACGAGGAGCTGTTCGGGCTCAACAAAGAAAGCTGGCTAAAGGCTTTTCGGCAGGGAGATTTTGCGATCTTCCGTCTGACGCCGGACAAGTACCACTACAACCATACCCCGGTGGCCGGAAAGGTGGTCGATTTTTATCAGATCCCGGGTCTGTACCATGCCTGCAATCCCAATGCCGTCGTTTCTGTGGCGACCCCCTACTCCAAAAACAAACGGGTGGTGACCATCATCGATACGGATGTTCCCGGCGGGACCAAGATCGGACTGGTGGCCATGATCGAGGTCGTGGCCCTGATGATCGGCGACATCGTCCAGCGCTACAGCCAAAAGAGATACGACGACCCTTCTCCGGTCGGTTCGGGGATGTTCCTTACAAAAGGGGCGCCCAAGAGTCTTTTCCGCCCCGGAAGCAGTACGGTGGTCCTCGTTTTCCAGAAAGAGAGGGTCCGGTTTGCCGACGACATCGCGGCCAACCTGGCCTACGATGGGGCGGAAAGCATTTTCAGTCGGGGGTTCGGTCAACCCCTTGTCGAGTCGGATGTCAAGGTGCGGTCGCTCATTGCTACCGCCGTCGTCCGACAGACGTTTGCTTCTTGAATGGAATACCAACAACAAATAAGGAGGCGCAGATGGTCAACCGGAAGGTACTGGAAAACGTGAGGTGGCAACTCGTTACCATAATGGATGAACTGCAGGATGCCGTCAACAAGAAGACCGTTCGGATGAAGGCATCACCGGACAATTTGCCGGATTTTCTCGACCAGGCGGCCACGGAACATGACCGTAGTTTGGATCTGGCTATCCAGGCCAGGGAAAGCCAGCAAATCCGGGAGATTCTCGAGGCGATCCAGAGCATCGACCGGGGTCAGTTCGGCATTTGCATCCGCTGCGGAAAAGAGATCTCGCCAAAAAGGCTTCTGCGGGCGCCGATCAGCCGTCTCTGCACACCCTGCAAGGAAAAGACGGAGTATTATCAGAAGCACCGGGGCAGGCATCCCTTTTATCATAATGCAGTGGTGGAAAATCATGCTTTCTGAAATCTTTATCATCGGTTTGAGCGTTGTTATGGCTTCCCTGCTCCTCTGGGGCTTCAAGGTTCTGCCGAAGGAGCGGTGGCAGGTCATCGGGTGCCTTCTGTCCGAAAAGGAGGCAGACGGCACATGGAAAGGTCTGAACTTGACCTATTACGGGTTCTTCAATGCCACGGCTTACCTGCTGGCCGCGGTCCTGTTTTTCATCCTCATGGGGTCGCTTTCCGTGCCGGTCGTCGGCGCCCTGGCCATCATAACGGCCATCCTGGCGATCTGCATGCCGGCATCAAAGCTGATCGCCTCCTGGGTCGAAGGAAAGGCTAACACTTTTACCGTGGGCGGCGCCTCTTTCGTCGGTCTGATCGCTGCACCCTGGATCATCCAGTTCATCAATGGAACAATGGGTGTCCGGATGGGTTTCAACGCACCCGTTTTGAGCGTGTTGGCGGCGATTGCCATCGCCTATGCCGTCGGCGAGGGGATCGGCAGGCTGGCCTGCATCAGCTTCGGCTGCTGTTACGGAAATCCCCTTGCGGCATCTCATCCGCTGCTGCAAAGGATCTTTTCGGGACGTGCTTTCATCTTTTCCGGGCAGACCAAAAAGATCGCCTATGCCCATCATCTGGACGGCCAGGAGGTCATCCCGATCCAGGCCGTGACAGCGCTCCTTCTTACGGGGACCGGGGTTTTGGGATGCTACGGCTTTCTGAAAGGCTTCCATCTCGAGGTCTTTGCCGGTCTTCTTGTCGTGACACAAGCGTGGCGAGCCCTGTCCGAATTTGTCAGAGCGGACTACCGCGGAACGGGCAGGATCACGGCTTATCAGGTCATGGCCTTGCTCTCCATTCTGTATGTCTTTCTTCTGCTGGCCTTTTTCCCCGCAGCCGAAACGGGAATTCCGAACCTCCTGGTGGGCCTGATCACCCTATGGGATCCAAGTGTTATCCTCTTTTTTGAGCTCCTCTGGATTACAGCTTTCATCCTTACCGGCAGGAGCCGGGTGACCGGCGCCACGGTCCGACTGCATGTGGTCAAGGAAAAGATTTGACCACATGCCTCTCGCGGATTACGGGCAGACGCCTGCATAAATCAGTTTCTGCGGGGGAACAGCGATATGGTGGTCGCCGCACCCCACGTCTTGGTATTCCATTTATAATCTCTCACAGTCATGTTTTTCACATCAGGGTCGATTGAAACAACCTTGAAGGTGAGCTTGGTCGGATCCCCAGCCGAGACCGTGCCTTTCATCGGAGAATCCACACTAAAAACATTCAAAGAGATATCGTTAACTCTTTCACGGAATCTTCACGGGGCTGTCATCATATTGCAATAAAAGATCTCTATACTCCCCCGAAAATTCAAAGGAGAAAAGAAAATGAAAAAGTATCTAAAGCAGTTGGTTCTGGTTTCCCTGTTCCTGGCGGTTGGTATTGGCACGGCCTTGGCGGGGAACGTCGTGATCAAGGGATCGACAACGGTGTTGCCGATCGCCCAGGTGACTCTCGAAGCCTACATGAAGGCCAATCCGGGGGTGAATATTTCGCTTTCCGGCGGAGGTTCGGGCGATGGCATCAAAGCGCTGATCGACGGTTCGACGGACATCGCGAATTCATCCAGAGAGATCAAGAAGACGGAAGTGGAACAGGCCAAATCCAAGAATGTCGAGCCCGTGGAAACCATCGTGGCGATCGACGCGATCGTTCCGATCGTCAGTCCGAAAAACAAGGTCAAAGACCTGACCGTCGAGCAGTTGAGCCAGATCTATCAGGGCCAGATCACGAACTGGAAAGAAGTGGGCGGCGAAAACCTGGAAATCGTGGTGATTTCCAGGGACAGCAGTTCCGGAACCTTCGAGGCATGGGGGGAGTTGGTCCTGAATAAGGCAAAGGTGACGCCGAAGGCGCAACTACAGGCCTCCAACGGGGCAATCGTGCAGGCGATTTCGAAGAACAAATACGCCATCGGGTATATCGGCCTCGGGTATGTCAACAAGAGCGTAAAAGCGTTGACGGTGAACGGGATCAAGGCCTCGGACAAGACGGCCCTTTCCAAGGAATTCCCCGTTTCCAGATTCCTCTACATGTACACGAACGGGGAGCCGAAGGATGAGACGGCAAAGTACATGAAGTTCGTCCTGAGTCCGGCTGGTCAGGCACTGGTAAAGAAGGAAGGGTTCGTTCCGCTGCCGAAGAAGAAATAGGCAAGGCGCCAAGTAGAAGCTGCTGAACCTTTGAGTTGGGGCGGGTCGTTGACGGCCCGTCCCGGCTCTGCACAGCCGGAGCGGATCGACATGGGAGTGAAAAGGTGAAAAAGCAAAAAGTTCTCTTTGTCTGCATTCACAACAGCGCCCGCAGCCAGATGGCGGAAGCCTGGTTGAATTTTCTCTACGGCGACAGGTTCGAAGCGAAGAGCGCCGGGCTTGAGCCGGGGACGCTGAACCCCCTCGTTGTGGCGGCGATGGATGAAGTCGGGGTCGATATTTCCCGGAACCGGACCAAAAGCATTTACGATCTCTTCAAGAAGGGCGAGCTGTTTTCCTTTGTCATCACCGTTTGCGACGAGACGGCCGCCGAACGATGCCCTGTTTTCCCCGGTATCGTCAAACGTCTTCACTGGAGTTTCCCCGACCCGGCGCTTCTAACCGGCACGTGGGAGGAAAAGATGGATGCAATCCGGAAAATCCGGTGCGATATCAAAAAAATGGTCAACGATTGGGGCGTCTCCCCCGAGTCATAATGGTTGCTTATGCAATACCCGCACATCAACCGCGATAGCCGCGGGATTCAAAAAACGGGGCTGAATAACCTGGTCGGCTACCATCCCGGCAACCCTGCCAAGACCATGCGGGGCCTCAAGGGACGGAACGTCGTCATCGCCCAATCCTGGGTTTCTCCGCAGATTGCCGGGAACGGTTTTGCGGTCGCCAAAGGCATTGATGGAAATCAGTTTCAGATGCCGGCCGGCCTCACCTCTTCCGAGCGTATCGCAGCCTTTATCGATTTGGGCACAAATTCTGTGCGCTTGCTGGTGGTGCGCATCAACCCCAACCACTCCTGGTCCATCATCTCCCAGCAAAAGGAAGCCATCCGGCTGGGGGAAGGATTTTCCGACCATCGCCTGCATCCGGAGGCAATGCAGCGCGCAGTATCCGTCTGCCGTCAATTCGCCGAGATGGCGCGATCGTTCAACGCAACAGAGGTTATCGCCGTCGCCACATCCGCCACGCGCGAAGCGGAGAATCAAAACGAGTTCATCGACCGCTTTCAGCAAGAGACCGGCGTCGATCTGCATGTGATTTCCGGACGTGAAGAAGCGCGGTTGATCTACCTCGGTGTCGCCGGCGGTTTGGATCTGGGCAAACAGCGCGCGCTGTTCATTGATATCGGAGGGGGCAGCACCGAGCTGGTTGTTGGCGACCAGCAGGGGTATGCCTACCTGGATTCGTTGAAACTGGGCGCCCTGCGACTCACCGCAAAGTTTATTGACGATCCTGCGGCGCCGGTATCGGCGGCGACCTATGCCAGGATCCAGGCGCACGTGCGCAGCAAGGCTATTCGTTCTCTCCAACATTTGCGCGACTATCCCTTCGACTTGGTCGTCGGCAGTTCCGGCACGATCGAAGCATTGGCCGTCCTCGCCGCCCGCGCGTTAAGGAAAGACGATACAAATAGAGCGCTTGAGATAATTCTCCGTGATATCGAACTGTTGCCGCGCCTGCTGTGTCCGCTGACCGCACAGGAGCGGAAAAATCTGCCGGGCATGAATCCGGCGCGGGCGGACATAATCATTGCCGGGATGGCGATTGTTCACACCTTGATGCAGGAGCTCGGCATAAATCGTATCAAGGTGAGCGAACGCGGGCTGCGTGACGGGCTGCTGGTCGATTATTTGAACCGCGTCGTCTATTCGCCGGAAGTCGCCGAAATGTCGGTGCGTGCCCGCAGCGTGATGCAGCTTGGACGCAGTTGCAACTACGATGAACCACATGCCAGACAGGTGGCGCAATTATCGCTGGCGCTCTTCGACAGCGCACGTTCATGCAAGCTGCACAAGTTCGGGAAACGTGAACGCGAATTGCTCGCCTGGGCGGCCCAACTCCACGACATCGGAATATTTCTTTCTTTCACAAACCACCCTGTACACGGCGCCTATTTTATCCGCAATGCCGATTTGCCGGGCTTCAACCAGTGGGAAACCGATGTCATTGCCGGCATCGTTCACGCGCACAACAAAATCCTCACCCATAAAAAGATTGAGGCGATTGCCGGATTGGATGCCGCGGGTCAAGAGCTCGTCCTGCAACTCAGCCCTTTCCTTCGCCTGGCTGAAAACCTGGACCGTAGCCATTCGGGCCTTGTCCACGATGCCCGCTTCACCCTGGCGAACGCGAAAGACGTCGATCTCGTCATTACCGCTCCCCATGGCTGTCCTTTGGAGCTGACCAGCATACAGACGCATCTGGCTGGGAAAAAGATTCCGTTTGCATCAAAGGTAACCATTCGGTATCATTCATATATATTTCTGGAGACGCCACGTTTGAAGCGGCAACGCGGGCAGTAAACGATGGCGGGGTCTACCGTTTTCTCGCCAAACCGTGGGATGATGGTATGCTGCGCCTTGACCTTTCTGCGGCAGCAGACAAATCTAATTCATAAAAAAAGATTGCATCTGCTCGAGGTAAATAGTTATGTAGCGGATTGCAGTCGGCGTTGCTGTTCCGGGCACGAACCCGGTCGTTGAATCGAATCCGAGATGAAGGAATGATAATGAGATCGGTTAGGGAAAGAGTGGTATTGGTATTGATATTGTTTTTCGGATCGGCGCTGTTTTTTCTTAGTCCCGCATCCGCCGTGTTCGCGGTCGTCGATCCGGACAAAGGTGCGGCCCGCCCCGGGTGGAATGAAGGGGTAGATTACCTGGCAACCATGATCGTGAGCAGGGAGACGTCCTTTGATGTCCAAAAG
>CAIUXU010000374.1 GCA_903903205.1 uncultured Syntrophobacterales bacterium | reverse complement strand
CCCGCTTCCCGTCACGCCGTGGAGCAGAGTAGGAGAGAAGCGGCCTGAGGCGAGATGCGTCCGGATTTCATCGAGCGCTTCGGTCTGCGCCGCGTTCAGAATGATATCGTTGTTGTTCTTCCCGATCTCCGGTGAGGGACCCGCTCCCCGGACAAGTTCCTGCTCGCTGAGGCGGACGATGCCTTTGTCCACCAGAGTCCGGAGAAAAGCGGCCTCGCGGAAGCGGTTTTCAAGGCCGGATAACGGCAGGTCGCCCTTTCCCCGAAGAAGGGTTAGGAGGGCCGACTGTTTTGGGGTGAGTTTGATTCCGGCGGGGATCTCCGGCTGGAGGCTGATCCATTTCTCCCGCTTCGGCCGGGCTGCGATTCCTCCGGGGAGAATCTCTGCCAGAACCCTCCCCAGCGGGTGAAGGTAATAGCGGGAGACCCAATCGTACAGGGCAAGATCCTCCGAACCGAAAAGGGGCTCGGGGTCGGGAAGGTCAAGGATCTCCTTGACGGTCTGATCGCATGCTGCTTCGGCCAGCATCTCAACGATCCAGCCGGTCATCTGTTTTCTTCCGAAAGGGACAACGACCCGTTTGCCCACGACTGCTAGGGAAACGAACGGTTCGGGGATGGCATAGGTAAAGGTCTTTGCGGAGGGGATCGGAATGGCAACCCTGACAAACATTGCCTTTTATTCCCCTTTGAGTTTTTCCAGCTTCTCCTGCTTCATCTTGCACTCGATGCAGAGGGTGGTTACCGGCCGCGCCATCAGTCTTTTTTCGGAAATCGGGCCGGTGCAGACATCGCAGATCCCAAAGACGCCATCATCCATCCGTTTGAGGGCCTCCTGCATCTTGAGAATCAACTTTCTCTCCCGGTCCCGGATACGAAGTTCGAAATTCCGGTCCGATTCGAGAGAGGCGCGGTCGTTGGGGTCGGGGTAGTTCTCCTTGATGCCATTTGTCATCTCAGAGACGGTCTTGCCCGCTTCATCCAGAAGTTCGTTGATCTTCTGGGTCAACATCTTTTGGAAGAACTCCAGCTTTTCAGGTTTCATGGTAGTTTTCAGCACGTTGCTCCTCTAGCTCCTCTGTCTCTTGGTGACTGATTTTGGAAGATGCTCATACATGATCGCGGGGAGTTTGTAAAGAAAAAAATCATGGGGATGGGGGAGGGCATGACTGCCCATAGACATGAAGTATCTTCTCTACGATGTTCGTCGTGGATGCCCCTTCGATCACGGGAACGAGGAGCACCTCCCCGCCCCACGAGCGGACAGCGTCTCGTCCCACGACGGCCTCCTCCTTCCAGTCTCCTCCCTTGACGAGAACATCCGGCCGCAGGTATTCGATGAGCCTGAGCGGTGTCGTTTCGTTAAAAAGGGTCACATAATCTACGGATTCCAGTGATGAAACGACCTCAGCCCGCTCCTCCTCGGGGAGCAGCGGCCGCTTTTCTCCTTTGATCGCCCGGACGGAAACGTCGCTGTTGAGGGCAAGGATCAGCAGATCCCCTCTCTTCCTTGCTTCCCGCAGGTAGCGGACGTGCCCCACATGCAGAATGTCGAAACAGCCGTTCGTGAAGGCGATCTTCTTCCCTTGAAGCCGGTGATTTTCCACCTCGATTTTCAATGCTTCCCAGCTTAGAATCTTTTTCATCCCTCTCCTTTCGATTAATATAGGGACACTTCCCGTATTAATTCATTTCGGCGGCGCGTTATTCGAGAAAAGCCGGTGCAGGCTCGGACGGCCGGTCGTGATCGTAAACCGCCCGGGCCATCGTTAAAACGGCCACGGCTTCCGCCTTTGCCTGGATCAGCACGCGGGCGCATTCGTTCAGCGTGCTGCCGGTGGTGAAGACGTCATCCACAAGGAGGAGACGCCGGCCGTCGATCCGCTCCGGATGCGTTACGGTAAATGCGCCCTGAACGTTTGTCAACCGCTGTTTCCGGTCCAGGCCGACCTGCGGCGGCGTGAAGAGATTCCTCCTTAGCGATGTGAAATCGAGCGGGATGTTGAACCGTTTGGAGAGCCCGCGCGCCAGGATCACCGCCTGGTTAAAGCCCCGTTCCCGCAGCCGCCTCCGGTGCAACGGGACCGGCAGAATTCGACTGAAGACCTTCATGTCCCATGTTCTCTCCGCGAAATCGGCCATGATTCCGGACAGGAGGTCGCCGATCCCGGTCTTCCCACGGTACTTGAAGCGATGAATGGCCGTCAGCAGCGTTTTTTCGTAGCGTCCGACCGATCGTGCGACCGCATAGGGCCTTTCCGTGCTCAGGCAATCCCCACAAAGGTGATCTTCCCCTTCTGCGACGGGAAAAGGGGTTCCGCAACGGGGGCAGAGGGGGGATTCGATGAAATGAACGCCCGCCATGCAGGTTGTGCAGAAGGGGAGGGGACCGTGCTGCCCCAAAAGCTCTTCACAGGTGATGCAGCGGGG
>CAIUXU010000373.1 GCA_903903205.1 uncultured Syntrophobacterales bacterium | reverse complement strand
TCAAAAGTCGTCACACCGGTGAAAACCGGTGTCCAGTGTTTCTGTAACATGCTGAAATATCTGGATTCCGGTTTTCACCGGAATGACGATTTCTGGGCATTTTCGACTTTTGACGAGAGCATCAAAGTTAACCTATGAACAAAAACGTCCGGGCTGCATCAAAAGGCAGCCCGGACGTATCGTTCAGGTTCATTCGTTCTAATGATTTTCTTAAGGCTTCCGGATAATTGTTCCGACATGTTCGCCATTAAGCGCCCGTGTGATGTTCCCCTCCTTGAGACCATTGATGATCTGGATCTGGTCGATCACTTCACTGTTCTGGATGATTTCAAGACAGGGCCGTTCGATAGCCAGATCATCCAGATCCATCGCCAGAAGCTCCTTAACAGTAATCTCAGGGATGAATTCCGCCTTCTCGTTCTTTTTGGGATCGTCGGTATAGAGACCGTCCTCATCCTTCACGAAAATGCACCTCTTCGCGCCGATTAGATCGGCGACGATCAGGGTGCCCACATCGGTCCGGTGAATCGGAATCCGCCAGTGGGGAGCCGGGAGGGCAAAATAATCGTAGGGCGGCATGCCATGCATGACCGGAATGCATTCCTGGGTGAAGTAATTGGGTAGCTTCAGGATTTCATCGTGCCCGATCTTGATCCCACCCCAGGGAGAAAGGAGCGTAGCAACAAGCAGGGCGTTCTGCTCCGAAATGGCGCTGCCGAATTTGGCGATAATCCCTGTGGGCATCCCCAGCTCCAGACCGATCGTGTATATATGCCGACTGCGCGTTCCGCCGCCTGTCGTCAGAAGCATCTTGTGGTTGGGTTTGTTCGCAGCAATCTCTTTGATGATCCCCGGCAGCCCCTTGACTCCCCGGTCGCAGATCGACTGCCCTCCGATCTTAAGGATTTGCACATCGGGGAAGAGCCTCTGCTGGGGCGCCACCTCAAACTTTTCCGCGAAAGACCTGCTCACCAGGCTCTCGCCCATCAGCTTGCTTTTGACATGCAGACGACGGCCGTCCTTCTCTCTCACCAGTGCCATGATCGTCCTCCTTCAACCCTCCTCAGTTCCCTCACATCGACATCCATCATCCTTGCCCTTTTTTTCGCCGTGCTTCAGCAGAATTAATTCGGCATTGGTCGCCTCGGCGATCTGTTCCAGCTCCATCTTCCGGAGATGCTCCCCGTAAAATTTGATGTCGGCGCCCGTCACGGCCACCACCTTGAACCGCGGCTGCTTCTCCTCTTCATGCACCTTCTGACGTTCCCGGTAGAAAATCTTGCCTGCCATGTTCTCACCCCCCCTTTCCTTCCGTTATTTATACTCTTTTTGCCCCGATGCTCTCCCAGAGGTGATCTCCCCGCATCTGGACCGGAAGCGCGGCTGCGCCTCCCCAAAGACGAGGGCGCAGCCATCCCTGGGTATCGACCACGTCCATCTCGCCGGGCACAACGGCATCCCGGTCGAGAGAAACCACTCGAATCCCTTTCCCTGCCAGTTCACCGACCCGAATCTGATTCGGGAGATCCCGCAGGCCGCTAAACTCAATGAAGCGACCGCTCCATCCCGCAGCCGTCAGCCCCACGGCAGCAGCAGCGCCGATGATCCCATCCCGGGTGCCGCCGTGACCGGACAGATGGCTCCCCGCCGCTGCCTGGATGGCTTCATCCTGGCTGACAATCCTCGCCGTACAGGCCAACCCGTGTAACAATAGCTTCCCCAAAGCTGCGTCGCCTTCGCAGGCCAGGCAAAGCCCCGGATCGCTGCCTTCACATGATTCTTTTTCGATATGCGCCACGGCCCGACCCAATAGTTCACCCAGAACGACGGGATCTTCAAAATCCACGACGGCGCAAGCCGAACTGTTGTGGGAGGTGTAGGGAATCCGCGGGTCAACCAGAAGCTGCTGACGAACGACGCCCCACAGGCGACAACCTTCCGGCAGGAGCGGCTCGAAGTACCGGACCAGTTTGCCAGTCCCCATCTCTGCGCCGAGAATATCCGTATCATCAAAACCAATATAAGCTCTCATGGTTTTGCATATAGCATTTTTTTATTCTAACGTGCAAAAAAAAAATTGATTCCAGTAAGCGTTTTCTTCCCGTGGTGGCTGCTTACTGGAATCAATCAGTT
>CAIUXU010000372.1 GCA_903903205.1 uncultured Syntrophobacterales bacterium | reverse complement strand
GTAGGGGCGGGTTTGAAACCCGCCCCTACAGCACTCGGAACTCAGCACTATGTTTCCTGAACGCCTTGCCTTCCGGTTGGGTTCGTGCTTATAGTTTCGTCGACGAACTTTGGAGGCGCATCATTGTGCAGGTGCTGAAACCACGGGAAACAGATATCGTACAGCTCGTTAAAGAGAGCATCCGGACCCTTCAAAAACAAGATTCCATCAAGGTATCGCTATGCGCCGACCTTGCAGATACGGCGGTCGGCATTGACCAGGAGCGCATCCAGAAGGTGCTCCGCGATTTGGTAACAAATGCAATCGAGGCGATGCCATTGGGAGGTGACCTGACGGTTGTCATCGAAGGGGATCGGGAGCAGGTTTACATCTCGATTGAGGATACCGGTGTCGGGATTTCCCGAGAAAACATGGACCGGCTCTTCACCCCGTTCTTCACGACAAAACCTGTCGGCGAAGGGACGGGACTGGGGTTGCCCTCTGCGTATGGAACGGTTAAAGCGCATTCAGGCGTGATCGCCGTGGAATCGAACACCAACCCGCAAAACGGACCGACCGGGACAAGAGTCCGGATCACCTTGCCGCGGCGGTCGCTGCATCTGAAACCCACCATGAAACTGATCCTCCATGAAGAGTGATTCGGATCAGATCTTTTCGATGGTCACCTGCTTGTTGCGCTGTTTCAGATCCTGGACGAGTTCGCGGATATAGACCATCCGCATCGATTCGCCACGTATGATATCGGCCACTTGATTCGGGTTGATTGCCGACCCGACGATCAGGAGAATGTCGTCGGCTGCGAGTAGATAACGGGCCAGACGGGTTGCGGCATCAGCGTCGCGAGGCAGGTCGTCGACGCTCTGGGCTTGGTGCAGAAGTTCAACCGTCTGGCCGAGGGTCAGAATCCCTTCCGTAACAAGATCCATCCCCTTCAGACGGGCCGTGGGTGGTGAACCTTTCTTCTTGCCGGGGGCATCTCCGGTTCTCTTTTTGGGGGGAATCCAGTCCACCTGTAGCTCCTCCCCCAGGACACGGGCTGCCATCTGGGAGGTGCTGCCGCCGCAGATAATCTTGGGTCCCTCGGCCGCTTCCAGTCGTGAGACGGCAAAGGCATCCAGATCCTTGTTGGCCGGCGGACCGGTGAGAATGCTGACGGATACGGCGGGGCGCACCCGCATGCTGATGACGGTGGAGTCGTCCCCGGGCTTGTCGTCGTAGAGTTTCAGGCATGTGCGGGATAACGCCTGTGTCAGTTTGAAGGCATCGACCCCTGTGTTCACAAAACGTTGTACGGCCAGGGCGATATTCTCCCACCCCCATCCCAGTCGGTAAATTCCGCCAAGTCCGGCATGCTCATACCCGTCGCTGATCATCACCATACAGTCGTTTTTTAGCAGATCGAAGCGAGCCTCCCGGATCATCCGCCCGTTGACCTCCCGCATCTCTACCGGAAGATCAAACAACGCGTGATCGCGCACCAGGATCAGCGGGGGAGAATCGAATTCCACAAGAGAGGCTTCACACCCGTTTTTTACGGTCAGAACGGCAAACGTAGCATAGGCCAGCTTGCGGACACTGCATTCGGGAAGGGTTTCCAGCAGCGTCTGCATGACGTCCTCCACGGAGCTGCCCGCGTCAAACAGGTGCGCGGCGATCTCCGCCGTAAGCGTCGAGAGAATATTGGCCTTTACGCCGCTTCCCAGGCCATCGGAGAGGACGGCAACGAAGGAGTCGGCGCCCGACCGGACGATGACGGAATCGCCGCACAGCTCCTCGCCATGCTTGTGCAAGCTCTTCCAAGCACATTCGACAACGTGTCTCACTGAGGCCCCTCCTCTTCGAGGAGCTTCGCCAGATGGGTAACGATCATTTTGCTCTCCGCTGTCGTTTCCCCGAGCAGTTGGGCTATTTGATGGGCGACGCGCATCTGCTTGCCTACCACCTCTCTGGTTTTGTCCAGGGTTTCCACGCGCAGGGCGTTGAACTTTTCCCGTTCCTTCGCCCGTTCGGTGATGTCGCGGAGGATTGCCACAACCAGGGACTGTTTCTCGACCCGGACGATCGTCTGCTCGACGAAGATGTTCTCCGCGAGGCGGCGCACCTTGCCAATGATCGGTCGGCCCGTATCGCGGACCTGGATGAAGTCTTCCAGAGTGGGGAAGAGGGCGGAGAGGGGCTGGCCAGCCATATCCTTGAGCGCACAGTTGAAGAGCCGCTCGGTCGAGGGGGACATGTCCTGAATTTTCAGCGCATGATCGACAATGATGATCGAGTCCGGAGTCACATCCATGACGACCTGGCGCAACGATTCGGAACGGCGGCGCATGTAAGGGATGCACATGGTCATCTCCGCCATCCCCCGGAGGGTAGCGACAGCCTTTTCACGACAAGAGGAATAGCCACAGGCGCCGCAGTTGAGTTCGTCATCCGGGGTGTACTTGTTGACGTTGTGGAGAACTTCGCGAATCTGCTCCTCGCTGAATTCCGGCACTGAGACTTTCTGGTCTTCGAGGGTACGCTCCAGCGTCGGCCACTCCTCCCTGGGGACTTGAAGCCCCGGTTGCCGCGCGGAATGAAACCGCAGAATCTTCTGCCGCGCCAGGGAGATGCCGCCGTCATTGTCGGCCTGGCACGGCCCATTCACACAGCCCCCCTTGCAGGCCAAAAGCTCGACGAGACCCGCGTTAAGCGTTCCGATGCGGATGTCGTTAAGCGCCTCCTGACAGGCGTCGATGCCCGAGGCGACCACCATCCCCTCACCCAGGATATCCGTGCTCATATGGGCTGTGCCCAGCAACCCGCCCTCGAGCGGAAAGAGACGCGCCTTTTCGGGGGGAAGCGCCCCTTCGGGGAGACCATCTTCGGTTTGTTTTCGCAGTGACGGGGGTGGGAAAGTGATCCTGGCTTCGCCGAGCCATTCATCAAGTCCCCGAAAGGTCATCGCGGCATGGACAACGCCCTCTATGGAATTCTCCAGAATCTCCTGTTTCTTTGCGATGCAGGGACCGATAAAGACAATGAAGGCATCGGGGCCGTACTTCTTCGCCAGCAGGCGCCCATGGGCGATCATCGGCGAAACGATGGGGGCCAAATGGGGTATCAGATCGGGATAATACTGCACGATGAGGTTGACGACGACAGGGCAGGCTGAAGTGATGAGCGGGCGGTGCTGCGGCGCCTTTTCCATATATTCCCGGTGGGCGATCGCCACGATCTCCGCCCCGACGGCCGTCTCTTCCGCAGCGGAAAATCCCAGAGTTTTAAGGGCGCTCTCCATCTGGGAGAAACTTTCGATGTCGAAGCAGGCCGGTCCCGATGGGGCGACCGATGCGATGACCCGTTTCCGCTGGCGCATCGCATCCAGAACATCAGGCCTTGCACTGCGAACGCCCTTGGCCTTCTGCGGACAGACACGGACGCAGGTTCCACAGACGATGCAGAGTTCGGGAACGATCTGGGCCTGGCCGTCCTTTACCCGGATCGCCTTGACGTTGCAGTTGCGAACGCAACAGTAGCAGTCATGACAGAGGGCGGGGTTCGTGGTGATGATTGGATCTTTCATGGTATCGTCTCCTCATATCCCATGATCTCCTTGTAAAAGAAAGCCTCGCCATCCTCGGGGCGGATCCCGCTAAACTGGCGCTTCCCTACCCGCACGGAAATTCCCCTTGAGCAGGCATCCATGCAGAAAGCCCCGACGATATCCACCATTCCCTCAAGATTCTCTTTTTCGATAAGGTTCTGGATCTTTATGGCCAGGTCGTCCGAGCCACGCAGGTTGCAGGAACTGCCGACGCAAATGGTCACGACAAGCATTTGTCTCATGGTTCGGTCTCCGCCCGGATGCCGTAATTGCGCATCTTGATTCGGAGCGTCTTGCGGTCGATGCCGAGGAACTGCGCCGTCGTGTTGATCTGGAACCGGAAGTGACTCAGGGCCTTGACAATATGCTCCTTTTCCACATCGATCAGGGTCATTCTGCCGGAGGAGGCGTCCAGGACCGGCGCCTTTGCCTCACCGGTTTGTCCGTAATAGAAGATGTCTGAAGGGTTGACGATTTCCTGATCGCACAGAACGCAGAGACGTTCTACGGTATTCTTCAGTTCCCGGATGTTTCCGGGCCATCGGTAGGCGACCAGGGATTTCTCCGCCTCTGCGGAGAGGTTGCGGACCTTGCTTCCATGCTTCGCTCCGTAGATATCGAAATAATGCCTGGCAAGGGGCAGGATATCCGCCTTGTGTTCCCGGAGTGGCTTGATGTGAATCGGAACCACGGAAATTCTGTAGAACAGATCCTCCCGAAACCGGCCACCCTCGATTTCCAGGCGGAGATCCTTGTTTGTTGCCACAATCAGACGGGTGTCCACCTTCTCGGCGGTAGATTTGCCCACCCGGGGAACCTCCTGTTCCTGGATTACGCGCAGCAATTTCGCCTGTATGTTCAGGCTGATATTGGAAATCTCGTCGAGGAACAGGGTGCCCTTGTCGGCCATCTGAAACCGGCCTTCCCGCGCTTCAGTCGCCCCGCTGAACGCTCCTCTCACATGACCGAAAAGTTCACTTTCCATGAGGCTTTCAGCCAGGGAAGAGCAGTCCACCGGCACAAAAGACCTTTCCGCCCTTCGGCTGAGATTATGAAGCGTGCGTGCGACAAGCTCTTTTCCGGTTCCACTTTCTCCTGTGACCAGGACGGTGCTGTCCGTCGGTGCGATCCGCCTGACTGATTCATTGAGTTCATTCATGTAGTCGCTGTTTCCGACCAGAACCGGAATCTCTTTCCCCGGACGGTAGGCTTCGTTCTTTTCAAGCACCTTTTCGACGGCGCCCAGCAATTCAGCGGCCGAATAGGGCTTCGTCAGAAAATCCGAGGCGCCTTGCCTCATGGCCTCGACCGCCAGCGGCACGTTTCCGTAACCGGTGATGATAATCACCTTGGCCGATATGGTTCTCTCCTCATTTTTCAGTCTTTTGAGGATCTCAAAGCCTTCCATCCCCGGCATCCGGATGTCCAGCAGAACGACGTCATAGAGATCCAGGAGAGCCATCGTCAGCCCCTGGATGGCATCCCCTGTGGTTTCAGCGAGATAACCTTTTCGAGAGAGGACCTGATAACATCCGTCCCGAATGACCTCATCGTCATCAATGATCAGAATCCTCTCTTTTTTCTTCGTCATGGTCTCGGCTTTCCTTCCGTCAGACTGGTGCAACTCTTTTCGTATCACTACCGCTATCAGAAGCAGAGGAGGGCAGGAATACGATGAACGTGGCGCCCTTTCCGGGCGCGCTTTCCGCGTCGATGAAACCATCGTGTCTTTGGATCACGCCATACGCGATGGAGAGGCCCAGGCCCGTTCCCTGACCGGGGTCTTTCGTCGTGAAGAATGGTTCAAAGATATGAGGGAGATGCGCCTCTTCGATCCCTTTTCCGGT
>CAIUXU010000371.1 GCA_903903205.1 uncultured Syntrophobacterales bacterium | reverse complement strand
GGCAAGGCGGCGGTTGTCAAGGTGGATTGGGACTTTCGGTACAGGCAGATGAGACTGCACACGGCGGTACATCTTCATCACTGTATGTTGGAAAAGGCTGCCGGCAAACAGCTTCCGCCGCCGAAAACTTCAGACATTCAGGATGGTTTCGCTTTCAACAGGTACGAATGCAAGGAGATCACTCCCGAACTTGTTGATTCCGCAAATAGTCTCTTTACAAATGCAGTCTCCACAGGCGCCGCTGTGAAAACCTATGCAGATGCCTCAAAAAAAGGATTCCGGTGGTGGGAGTCGCTGGGATTTAAAATCCCCTGTGGCGGAACCCATGTGGCTGATCTTGGGGAAATAGGAGATGTCACCATCGCCTATTCCAAGAAGTCTGGCAAGCAGACCGTAACCATTACCCTGAACGGGGACCGCAATGAAACACCCTGACAAAGCGGCGGTCACCGTGAACCCCACGAACCGGTGCAATCTCCGCTGCCGCTACTGTATGGCTGCTTCGGCGCAGGAGCAGGCGAGCCCCATTGAAATCCCCATCCGGTTTGCCAGGAAGGGGATCGAAGATGCCTTGAAGGGCTACCCCACGGGGCTTACCCCCACGGTGTTGCGCTTTTTCTCTCCCGGTGAGCCCACCCAGGCCATGGACGTTGTGCGCGAATGCGTAGAGTATGCCCGGCATCTTTCTCCCTCGCTTCAGACTGAGCTTCAGACCAACGGCCTTTTCCCTTCCCGCGAAGATGGAGAGTGGATAGCAGACCATTTCGATGTCGTATGGTTTTCTCTCGATGGCTGGCCCGAAGTGAATGATGCTCATCGGCCGGACAGCAACGGCGTAGGGCGGACCCGGGAGATTGAAAGCACCATGGCCATGGTGGCCTCCAAAACAGTGGTCGGGGTGAGGGCTACCGTTGTGGAGGAGACACTCAACCATCAAGAGGTGCTGGTTGACTATTATTATGAGCAAGGGATCCGGCGCCTCGCTTTCAATCCGGAAATTGGCCAAATCAAGCGGAAGGATGACGGCACGACCGAAGTTACCAGGCTAAACATCATGGATTTCGCGCATGGATTTGCCCGTGCCTACAAACGTGCGGAAGAACTGGGAGTCGACTTGTTGAGCTCGCTCACCTTCAACTTTGATGAACCCACCGCAGTCGCGTGCCGCAGTTGCGTTCCGTTTCCGCAATTGAACCCGGACGGCTCGGTCAGCTCCTGCGATATGGCACTCTACTCCGATACCAAAGGGGAGCTGCAGCCCTTCATCTATGGCGCATGGGACGAAGCTCGGGGGCTGATCGACTATTCGGCGGAAAAGATTGAATACTTGGGGAAACGTTGCCTGGAGAATCTTCCCAAGTGTCGGGGTTGTGACATCGGTGTTTACTGTGCCGGTGGTTGTGCGGGCCGTGTCGCATACCAGACCGGGGACCTCTATGGCGTCATCCCGGAGTATTGTGATGCGACAAAATACCTGGGGAAAATGATCCCCCTGGGAACGCGACGGGTGCAGATCACTCATCCATAGATACGTTTGGGTGCAGCGGGAAAATTCACTCGGATGTGATCACATTTTGCCCTTTGACAAGCTCAGGGTGATCGGGAACCCCGTTCGTGCTGAGCCTGTCGAAGCAGGCATCTGGTGATCTTAAACTCACTATTTTCATCGGTTTGTGGACCATGGGCCATTCTTCAATAGCTTCCCTTCCTGGTGAATGCTCCGAAGCACTCGAGCGCAGCCTTTTGCGTCTGCCCCGGGTTCGTGACCTGTACCTCCAATCTTCCGGGGATATATCTCAATTGTCACCCACGGGCACGGTAAAAGCCGTCCTGGTCTGTGACGTGGCGCCTTCTCTGGAGGAGGTGGAGCAGATCGGGCGGGAAATTCTGCCCGACGGGTGGCGGCTTACCGTTGTGGCGACACCGGCCCTGCCGCTTCGGCCCGATGGCCGTGTGGACGAGGAGGCGCTGGCCCGGCTGCCCGGGCTCGATTCGGCATGTCCGGGGTTGGTGGAGCGTCTCGTCTCGGGATTGCCGGAGGTGCGCGACTGTGCCGCCCTGTTCGTCCAAGGGCTCACCCCCGCCCCTTACATCCACCTGGACCATGCCGTTCCCGGCTGGCGGAATACCCCGGAAGCAAACAAACGGGAAAGGGATCAGCCCACATCGGCCGGTGCGACCGGGCGACCGGAGGCAGGATCCGTGACCGCCCCTGCATCGGCCGAAGGGCCGGAGCTCCCCGAGCCGAGCCAGGACGACCTGGACATCGCGCGTCTCCTTGAACGCGCGGTACACGACCATCCGGCGCGCTTCGTGCTCGTGGACCCCGGCGGTGGTGAGACGGTCCTCTCCACAAAGGAACTCTGGGACCAGGCGGGCCGTCTGGCGGGACATCTGGCTTCCGTTTCCCGGCCGTCAGGATTCGTGATCTTGCTTACCGAGGAGGCCTTGCCGATGGCCGCGGGCTTCTGGGCCTGCTTGCGCGCCGGACTGACGGCCGTGCCCCTGGCCCCACCCCGCGGCGATGGACGGGACGCTACGGACGGCGGCCTGGACAAACTGCGCAACATCTGGGAGCTGCTGGAGCATCCCCCGGTCGCCACGTCATCCGCTCGCGTGGCGGACTTAACCCGTCTCTTCGGTCCGGCCATGCGGGTCATCGACCTGGAGCGGGCGCTGGCCGACGGAGAGAGCATCGCTCCCAAGCTTCCGGCCCTGCGCGATCCCGATGCGCCCACGGTGATCGCCTTCACCTCAGGGAGTACGGGCCTGCCCAAGGGCGTGCCCATCAGCTTTCGCAACCTGCGATCCATGCACCACGCCACGAACGCCGCGCTGGGATTCT
>CAIUXU010000370.1 GCA_903903205.1 uncultured Syntrophobacterales bacterium | reverse complement strand
TAGCCGTCCATGACCGGCATGCGCATGTCCATGAGCACCGCATGGGGCGACCAGCGCGCAAAGACTTCCAGGGCTTCAACACCGTTACTCGCCTCGGCAACCTCGAAGCCGATGGGCCGCAGCAAAGCGCACAGCAGCGCGCGGTTGGTTGGCGCGTCATCCACGGCCAGGATTCTAAACGGTCCCGTGCCGGGTTCCAGACCGATGACGTGTTGCGAAACTGGCTTTTCCGATTTGGCAACCGCCACGGCCGGCGTTAGCAGCACCTCAAGCTGGAAACAACTGCCTTTGCCCTCCTGGCTTGTCACTGTCAGCACACCACCCATCATTTCCACGAACTTGCGGCTGATGGCCAGCCCCAGCCCCGTGCCGCCCGATTTCACACCGGCCCCCGCCTGCTGAAAGGCATCGAATACCTTCCCGATCTCCTCAGCGGCGATTCCCGGCCCGCTGTCTTCCACCTCGACCATTAGACGCTGAGATTCTGTATCATCCCCGGTTATTCCGGCCACCGCCTCAGCGCGCACCCGCACGGCAACCCCGCCCTTTTCCGTAAACTTGATCGCGTTCCCCAGCAGGTTGACCAATACCTGACGCAGTTTGCCCTCGTCGGCAGTCGCGTAGCGCGGCACGCTATCGTCCCGCTCCATGAGAAGTTGCATTGCTTTGGCGTCGGCGCGGGCGCGGAACATCAGCACCAGGTCGTCCAGGAGGTTGTGCAGGCAGAAAGGGGCCTCGTTGAGGATAGTCCTGCCGGCCTCGATTTTGGACATGTCCAGAATGTCGTTGATCAGATGGAGCAGGTGCCCGCCGCTGCGGTGGATGGTGCGGACATGTTCGGCCTGTTGAGGCGTGAGTGAGGGGTCGCGCTCCAGCACCTGGGCGAACCCCAGGATGGCGTTCATCGGCGTGCGGATTTCATGGCTCATGTTGGCCACGAAGATGCTTTTGGCCTGGTTCGCGGCTTCAGCGGTTTCCCTGGCCACCGCAAGTTTCACTGACGTCTGCTCGGCGCGTAGTCGCTGCTCATTGGCCTCCTGCAGCAGGCTCAGGGCCTCCGACCGGGCTGCTTGCAGTTCCTGCGTGCGATCGGCCACGAGTTCCTCCAGATGCTCGCGGTATTGGACCAGTTCCTTTTCTACCCATTTCCGTTTGGTAATGTCCTCCACCGTCTCGTGGACGCTGATGACTTTCCCGGCGGAATCGGTGACAGGCACGGTCGTAATCGCCAGACTGCGCCTTCCCTGCGACGTGTTGGCTTCTCTCTCCGCTGTATGCCCCAGACCGTCCTGAAAGGTTTCTACCACGGGGCACCCCTCGCAAGGCGCCGTCCTGGGGGGATTGTTGTACGTTGCATAGCAAGGCGGCTGTTGTTCCTCCTTTGCGGGATTGCTGTTGGTATCACCGGTGTACATCATGCCTTCCGGAGAAACCTTGGCGCCATCGTATATTTGATATGCAAGAATGTTATCGCGGACCGGAAATACTCCCTGCAGGAGATCGTTCATCCGAAACGGACCGTACACATAGCCCATAAGAGCATCTCTCCGCCCTTCGACGCTGGTAAGCGGCATACCCTTCGCGTAAACGGGAATGTACATGAGGAATCCTGCCTGGACGTCGTTGCCGGTTTCCTGAACCAACGTCACCTTGCCCGAGATTGAGATCTTACCGGTGTCTCTCGCCCGCTCCATGGCGGCCCGCCGCACCGGCTCGGAAAACATATCAAAGCCGAAAGCTCGCTGGTTGCGTGCGTCAAAAGGTTCCAGGAAGATGATCGGTGTGTACACATCACGCTTGCCTTCCGGATGGACGGTATAGCCGGGAAACCCCTCCGCCCTGACCCTTCGGATATGCGGCGCCAGTTCCGCTGGCTTGATGACCCTGGCGAACCCCATACCCTGGATACCCGGAAAAAGTGTCTGGACTTTCCGGTACTCAGCATAGGCGCGCCATTCATTTCTGTTCACTTCGTCAGAGGCAACAAAGAGCCCTGCACCTCCCGTGAGAACCATCTCGTATTCATGAAGTCGTGCGGCAACGTCTCGGTCGACCCTCCTGGTATTTCTCGCGTACCTGTCTTCTTCAATCGCGGTATTGAAATTATCCCAAATCCGCCAGGTAACGATGGTCAGGAAAAGACAAACGACCAGCGCCAAATAGGGAAGGAACTTTCCGTGTTTCGGCAGTTCTTCTTTTCTGTCTGAATCATCCTGCATGTTCGGACCCTCATTTCAGTTGAGACAAATCAATGTTTACACTGATGTTTCTAGTCCCTTCATTTCCCTTTCAAAACAGGCAGGGCAAATCCCGTGGCTGAACTTGGCATCGGTGTGGTCGCTGACATACTTCTCTACCTGACTCCAGTACCCCTTATCGTCGCGGATCTTTTTGCAGTATGCGCAGATGGGCAAGATGCCGCGCAATGTCCGAATCTCATCCAATGCCTGTTGGAGGCGTCTGCGTTCTTCTTCGAGTTCAAGCTGCTGCCGACGCAGACGCAGGTGGGTCTCGACGCGCGAGTTGACCTCCTCGAACTGGAAAGGTTTGGTCACGTAATCAACACCACCCAGCGCAAAGGCCTTGATCTTGTCTTCCGTTTCGATCAGCGCGCTGATGAAGATCACAGGGATTTCCTTGAGAACGGCGTCTGCCTTCAACCGCTCGCAGACCTCGAAACCATTCATCTCCGGCATGTTGATGTCCAGCAGGATGATGTCGGGTGGGTGCTTTGCGGCGGCGGCCAGCGCCATCTTTCCGTCCGGAAAGGCCAGCACACGATAGCCTTTGTCCAGCAGCATCTTCTGCAAAAGGTTCAAATTGGCCGGGGTGTCGTCCACCACCATGATGTTTGCGGTTTCCGGTAATTGATCCATGACCCCCATCTCCTTCCTAATCGCCGTCACACCGGTGAAAACCGGTGTCCAGTGTTTTTTTACAAGTCGAAATGTCTGGATACCGGCTTTAAGCCGGTAT
>CAIUXU010000369.1 GCA_903903205.1 uncultured Syntrophobacterales bacterium | reverse complement strand
TGGGTGGCTGCCGGTACATCGTTTGCCTGAATGAAAAGCAGGCCCGGAAGGATGCGGCGGACCGGCAGGCGATCATCGACTCCCTCCAGGAGAAACTCAAGACCGACCCGAAATCCCTCGTGGGGAACAAGGGCTACCGGAAATACCTGAAGCTGGATCGGGAAACCGTTTCCGTCAATCAGGCGAAGATAGAGGAAGAGGTGCGGTACGACGGGAAGTGGGTTCTCAAGACGAATACCACGCTGACGGCGGAGCAAGTGGCCCTCAAGTACAAGGAGCTCTGGCAGGTGGAGCAGGTCTTCCGGGACATGAAGTCGGTTCTGGACACCCGCCCCATCTTCCATAAGCTGGATGAAACCATCCGGGGTCATGTCTTCTGCAGCTTTCTTGCACTGGTCATCCGGAAGGAGTTGGATCGCAGGCTGGAGAAAGCCGGTCACTGTTTCGAGTGGGCCGATATCAAACGAGATCTCAAGGCCCTGCAGGAGATCAAGATTGCAGACCGGGGCAAGACGCTCGCCATAAGGAGCGAATGCCTCGGTACCTGTGGGAAGGTCTTCCAGGCGGTCGGGGTGGCCATCCCGCCGACAATCCGGGAGATGGCATGACTTCTAAACGTTGTCAAAGAGCAATCTGTGGTGCCAAGAACTTTTTCAAGGCAGATATCTATCTAAAATGGTGGAACTATTTTTTAGCAACTGTAGAAGATGAGTTTGACTTTTTGCCAATAATTTGTATAGTGGCGGCATGAGGCTTGAAAAAGATACGGAAACTCTATCCCAAAACTTTGAGCATCGGGAATCGTTTACCACAAACGATGTTTACGATTTTTTCTCCAAAACACAACCCGATATCAAAAGAGCAACGGCAACCTGGCGGATTTACCATTTGGTACGGCAGGGTTTCTTAAAACGAATTGGCCGCGGGATTTATGCGTTGGGCAAGGGAAATTGTTTTTCGCCCATCCTGACTAAAAAACAAAAGGATATTTCTTCCCGGATAAAAAAACAGTTCCCCCTTGTCACCTTTTGTTGCTGGCATACTTCCGCATTGAAAGAGTTTTTTCAACATTTGGCACTCTATGATTTCCTGCTGGTCGAGGCGGCACGTGGAACAATCGATGCCGTTTTCCATTTTATCAAAGAAACCAATAAGAACACCTTTAAAGAGCCGCCGCGAGATATCATGGAGAATTTCGTATTGGACGGAAAAGACGCCGTCATCGTTAAATCTCTGATCAGCGAAGCGCCGCTTCAGGAGGCGGACGCCGTAACCGTCCCGACCATAGAAAAGATTCTTGTGGATCTGGTTGCAGACTCAGGAATCTTCTTTTTTTTGCAGGGCCATGAAATCCTTAATATTTTTGAAAGCGCGCTGGGGAAATATACCGTGAATACGGACAGGCTGCTGCGCTACGCAAAAAGAAGGAACAAAAAAGAAGAACTGCAACAAATATTATTGCAAATAAGCGGCAAAAACTAATGAATAGTGCCGGTAATTGGACATGATTTCAAAAGAGTCGTTACAGTCCGAATGGATCAATAAGGTCTCCGCCGAAAACCGCAAGGCCGACAAGATTCTTATCGAAAAAGTCATTCGCGCCCTGCTGCTTCTGGAGGGACTTGCGGAATCCGGGCTGACCTTTATTTTAAAAGGCGGCACCGCCGTCATGCTTTTGCAAAAGCGCCCCAAACGATTTTCCATTGACCTTGATATCATCGTAACGGAGAAGGCGGACTTTGACACGCTCTTTGCAAAATTCATCCAGGCGAAAAGCTTTACAAGATTTGAGATTCAGAAAAGAAAGGCAGCATCAAAAATCGAGAAGCGTCATTACAAATTTTTTTATACCCCCGCGCATCAAACAAATATTCCCGAAGACAATATTCTGCTCGATATCCTGATGGAAGACTCACCGTACCAAACCATTGTTCCAACGGATATTGATACGCCGTTTGTCAAACAGGCAGGTGCGCCTGTTCAGGTAAACCTTCCCGCCAAGGAAGATATTTTGGGCGACAAGCTGACCGCTTTTGCGCCGAATACCACAGGGATTCCCTACCTCAAGAACGGTTTCAGCGCGGCGATGGAAATCATCAAGCAGTTGTATGACATCGGTAATTTGTTTGAGGAAATCAGCGATATCAACGGTGTCGCCCAAACATTTACGAAGATCGCGCAAACGGAAATGAGGTACCGCGATCTGTCCGGCGACGCGGGCATTGTTTTGAATGATATCCTGCAAACAGCGCTTTGCCTGGCCACCAGGGGGAAGGCCGGCGAAGGCGATTTTGCGGCCCTGCAAAACGGTGTGTCGCAAATCAGGGCCTATATCTTTTCCGAAAGTTACCATATTGAAAAGGCCATCGCCTCTGCGTCGCGTGCGGCGTATCTGGCAAAACTGATTGAAACCGGCGAACAGGATTTTGCTCGTTTTGAAAATGCCGAACAGATTATCCATTGGAAAATTGAAGCTCCGCTGGATACCAGGTTAAACAAGCTCAAGAAAACCAACCCCGAGGCATTTTTTTATTGGTATCAGGTCTATTTGCTGAGCGTAAAGGCGGGGGAAGAATGAAGGGCTGGCAGAAATCAGAATTATCAGATTTAGTTCTTCTTCAGAGAGGCTTCGATATTACTAAAGCTCAACAACAGGAGGGAATAGTACCTATAATCTCTTCATCGGGCACAACACAAAAGGTTTGAAGTGGGCGGCGTAAGAAAAATGCTGGGCAACCTGCCTGGGCAGGGTTGGGGGCTCAGCGGAAGACGATGCAATCCGGCCGGCGGTACACGCTGAAGCCGGATTATTTGAGAGAACAAGGATCGGCGGGAAAGGTTGATGAAAAAAGTGGCTGTCGCGATGAGTGGTGGCGTTGATTCCGCTGTGGCGGCGCTGCTTCTGCGTGACAACGGCCATGAGGTGGTCGGTGTTACGATGTGTCTCGGGGTTCTTCCAGCCGAGGGAGGGCGGGCGAAGTGCTGCGGCCCGCAGGAGATCGAGGACGCACGGAGCGTCTGTCATGCGCTCGGAATCCATCATTATGTGGTTGACTTTGCCGCTGATTTGGAGGAGAAGGTCATCCGGCCTTTCGTTGCGGAATATCTTCAGGGACGGACACCCAATCCGTGCGTTGCGTGCAACCGGTGGCTCAAATTCGGATCGCTCCTGAGCAAGGCATTGGCCTGGGGGTTTGATGGCCTCGCCACGGGCCATTATGCCGCAATCGTTGCCGGTGAAGGTGGATACCTCCTCAAACGACCGAAGGACCGGCGGAAGGATCAGACCTATTTCCTTCACGCGATCCCGCGGGAGACGCTGGCAAAGGTGCTTTTTCCGCTCGCCGGATACACGAAGGACGAGGTGCGGGAGATCGCGGAACGGGCCGATCTGCCGGTTTTTGATAAACGGGAGAGCCAGGACGTTTGCTTCATGCCGGCGGAGGGTCATGGCGCCTTTCTACAGAGTCGGGGGGCGGGGATCGAACCCGGAGAGATTGTGAACCTTGAAGGGCGAGTTCTCGGGCGGCACCCGGGGGTCGCCTGCTACACCATCGGTCAGCGGGGGGGACTGCGCGTGAGCTCTCCGGCGCCACTTTATGTGTTGGCGATCGACGCGCCCCGGAACCGCCTCGTCGTGGGCGGGAAGGCTGATCTCCGGGCGAGCGGGCTTGTTGCGGGAGAGCTAAACCGCCTGGTGGATGCCTTCCCCGAGGAGGCGTTGGCGAAGATTCGTTATGCTCACCAGGCAGCGCGCTGCCGGATTTTTGAAGGAAGTGACGGCCGCCTCACGGTCCGGTTCGCGGAACCCCAGGAGGCGATTGCACCAGGACAATCCGTTGTTCTCTACGACGGAGAGACCGTTCTGGGCGGCGGGATTATTCAGGAGGTATTATAAAATGGAGATTGTTGAAAAAATAGGGCGGCTGAAAAAAGAGCGCAAGGCGATCATCCTCGCCCACAACTATCAGATCCCCGAGGTTCAGGATATTGCCGACTTTGTCGGAGACTCGCTGGAGCTGAGCATCAGGGCTTCGCAGACGGATGCGGAGGTGATCGTCTTCTGCGGGGTGCACTTCATGGCGGAGACGGCGAAGATCCTCTCGCCGGAAAAAACCGTGCTGCTGCCGGACAAGCAGTCCGGCTGTCCGATGGCGGACATGATCACGGCGGAGCAACTACGCGCTTTGAAAGCGGAACATCCGCGGGCGAAAGTTCTCTGCTACGTCAACACCTCGGCCGAAGTCAAGGCGGAGTGCGATCTCTGCTGCACGTCGGCAAACGCCGTCCGGATGGTCGAAGAGGTCTTGAAGGAGGCCGAGGAGATCATCTTTGTTCCCGACCGCTATCTGGCCGCCTTCGTGGCGGAGAAGACCGGCCGCACCTTTATTGTCTGGCAGGGATTCTGCCCCACCCACGCCCAGATTCTGCCGGAACATATCCATGCCGCACGGGCCCTTCATCCCGGGGCGGTTGTGATGGTCCATCCGGAATGCCGGCCGGACGTGGCGGCGCTCGCGGATCGGGTCATTTCCACGGGCGGGATGAGCCGCTATGCGCGGGAATCGAGGGTGCGCGATATTATTGTCGGGACAGAACCCGGAATCATCCACCGCCTCAAGAAAGAGAATCCGGACAAGATTTTCCATCCGGTTTCCGACTCCGTCGTCTGCCCGAACATGAAGCGGACCACCCTGGAGAAGATCCTCTGGTCCCTGGAGGATATGACCCATAAAATCGAGGTGCCGGAAGAGACCGCATCGCGGGCAAGGCGCTGCATCGAGACGATGCTGAACGTCGGACGGTAGGGGAGGGGAGGATGGAGCCCACAAAAAATGTCGAGGCGCTGCATATCGGCCATGAGACCGTTGAATCCAGGACCGAGCCGACGGCCCGGGAATTTCCGCTGACGATCATGCTCAACGGCGAGCAACTGGTCACGGTCCTCTGTTCCCCCTGTGATCTGGAGGCGCTGGCTGTCGGCTTCCTCTATTCCGAAGGGATGATCCGGGCGAAAGAGGAGATCATCGGGATGTCGCTCGATGGAGAGCTGGGGATCGTCCGGATCCGGACGGCGGAAGACAAGACCCAGGATGGGAAACTCTTCATGAAGCGGGTTTTGACCACCGGCTGCGGCCGGGGTATGGCCTTCTACAGTTTTGCCGATATAGACCGCAAGAATAAAGTTCTGTCCGATATGCGGGTAACCCCGGCGGAGGTGCTGGCGCTGAGCAAGCGCTTTCAGGGCTCTTCCGAAATCTACCGGACCACGCATGGGGTCCACAGCGCGGCCCTCTGTGACACCCGGGAGATCCTGGTCTTCGCGGAAGACATCGGGAGGCACAATGCAGTCGACAAGGTTATCGGCCGCTGTCTGCGGGAGGAGATTCCGGTTGCCGGCCGGATGCTGATGACAAGTGGGCGGATCTCTTCGGAGATTCTCTTCAAGACCGCGGGGAGCAATATTCCCGTGCTGATCTCCAAATCCGCCCCGACAGACATGGGCGTCGAGCTTGCGCGGGAGCTGGGAATCACGCTGATCGCGTTTGTCCGCGGAGGTGGACTGACTGTCTATGCGGGCGAAGAGCGGATCGACCTTAAAACACAGTGCTGAGTATTTTTTGTCATCCCCGAATTCTCTTATCCCCGATAACGACATTCGGGGACGGATATGGTTTTACTCAGCACTCAGTCCTCAGCACTTTCTTAAAGGAGGCATCATGGCAAACGGGGATAAAAAAAAGTGGGTCACGGTAACTGAAAAAACGACGGATGATGATTTCTCCGGGCTCGTGGAGTCGCTCTGCTCGCCGAAGAATGGCGCGGCTGCGGGGATGAGAAAGCGATGGCAGGAGCAGGCGCTGCCTTCCCGGCAGGTGATCGGCGAGATCGTCGAGGCGCTCCGCTCCATCCTATTCCCGGGTTATTTCGGTTTTTCCGAGCTCAAGTCGGAGAGCCTCCGGTATCATGTCGGCTCGACACTGGACCACGTCCGGCGCGATCTTCAGGAACAGATCAAACGCGGCCTCTGCTTCTCCTGTGATGAGGGACCGGAATGCCTGCCCTTCTGCGACAAGAAGGCCCGCGAATTGACCGGTGCGTTTCTCAGGGGTTTGCCGGGGGTACAGAGACGGCTCGCGCTGGACGTCAGGGCCGCCTATGAAGGAGATCCGGCGGCGGCGAATCCGGACGAGGTGATCTTCTGTTATCCAGGGCTTGCGGCGGTCACAAACTACCGTCTGGCTCACGAACTGCGTCTGCTGGCCGTGCCGATCATCCCGAGGATGATCACCGAGGCGGCGCACAGCGCGACGGGCATCGATATTCACCCCGGGGCGGTCATCGGGGAGAGTTTTTTTATCGATCACGGAACGGGAATTGTTATCGGGGAGACCTGCATCATCGGCAACCGCGTCCGCATCTACCAGGGGGTGACACTCGGGGCGAAGAGTTTTCAACTGGATGAGGAAGGCAACGCGGTTCGGGGGATCGAACGGCATCCGATTGTTGAGGACGATGTGACCATCTACTCCGGCGCGACGATCCTCGGCCGGGTGACGATTGGTTGCGGCTCGGTGATTGGCGGCAATGTCTGGCTCGTCCACAGCGTGCCGCCGGGAAGCCGTATCACCCAGGCCCAGAGTCGCGCGGATGAGTTTGAACGGGGAGCGGGGATCTGATTTTTTTCGTCGGCAGCCCCCCAATAATCCGCAAATTGCTTATCCGAAGAGATAACCATTCTGCCTTAGTAGCGGAAGACGGCGGCCAGATCACTTTTATCCGGCATCTTTTCCGGAGAGAGCGTAAACACCGTGCCGCCATTCAGAAAAGTCTGTATGGCTGCGATCTCCAGCAGATCTTCACTTGTGGTCTCTGCCTGCCCATGCCTTTGGACGGCGCCGCTCTCCCCGTTGTAGGTTCCCCACTGCTGGCAACCCGAGGCGACCAAAAGGAGGCCGACCCGTCCATGATGGGCGGCGGGGACGATCTCCAGACTATCGGCGGAGGTCAGGCCTGTTCCCGAGGATTGCCGGTACTGCGCGACGGCGTCGTGTTCGGCCTTCTGGAAGTAGGGGCTGACGATCTTCAGGGCCGCGTGGTGGAGGGTCTCCACGCTGGTTCCCTGCGGATTCCCCGAAATTCCCTCTTCGATCAGGCGCGGATAGGTGTTGGCCTCACGATAAATGGGGAAGAGATAGTCCACCCCGGCAAGAATGAGAGGCGCCCGTTCATCCTTGAGAAGGTCGTG
>CAIUXU010000368.1 GCA_903903205.1 uncultured Syntrophobacterales bacterium | reverse complement strand
TAAAGACATTGTCCCGTGTAATCAAGGCGCTGACCTGACCAATCCCGATGTGAGAAGTTACCCGGGTGGTCCAAAGGTCGTCCAGCACATTCACCTCGCCAGGGATATCCGGCCGGTTGAATTTTTCTTTGAAAAAGTCGAGTTCACTGTGATAGGGCGATCCTCCAAGGAGCATCGCCTCCTTGTTGAAAGGCGCAAAGACAAATCCGTCTACCTTTTTTCCCAGCGCCAGGTTGAGCATCAAGGAGAGGGTATCAAAAACCGCCTTGCCAGATTTGGCGTTGACCTTTCCCACGGTGACTTCCGCGTCAGAAATGGTGGGAAAGTCGTAAAAAGCAGGCCGCCCGCTTTCAAACGACACAGAGTCGATCTGGGTGGTGATCGTGATCGGCTGGGTCAGGTCGGCTACCTTCTGTCCCATCCGGAAAACCCGATAATCGCCGACAATCAACACATTGGCCTGTTCGTAAATCTCCGGACGGTTGACCAGTTTGGCAACGATTTCCGGGCCGATACCTGAAGAATCTCCAAGCAAAACGCCAATCGTTGGTTTTTTTTCAATCACATCGATCTCCTTATCAAGAAAAATTCACTGTTCATTCACCCGCTCCTGATCATTGAGCTGATTCATGACATGATGTTTCATCAGGGCGATGGCCATCTCCTTATCGCGCCTTCTCATGGCGTCGATGATTCCATCATGGTGTTTAACATAACCGATCAATTTTTCCAGTGGGATGCTCAGCACAAGCCTCAGCATCTGAATTTTTGCGTCCAGCTTTTCGCAGATTTCATACAGATGCCGGTTGCCTGTACGTCGTGCGATTTCAAGATGCAACAGGCTGTCTTTTTCAAAAGTGGTCGCAATGTCGCCTGTGGCAATCAAGTCATTGCACTCCTTCGCCAAAAGAGCCAGTTCACTGAAATCTTCCTCCGTCCCGCAATCAGCCAATAGACCTACCGAAAGGGTTTCAAGTTGCGAGCGGATAACTGCCAGTTGAACGGCCTCATGGGGTTCAAGCGCGACAACCTCTGCATAAGACCGGGGTTTAATCTGGATGAGACCGTATTCTTCCAGGCGGCTTAATGCTTCCCGGATGGGCGTCCGGCTTACGCCGAACCGCTGGGCGACCTTTTCTTCGGGAATTCTTTCCCCTCCCCGTATTTCGCCGGACAGGATCAAACTCTTGATATAATGGTACACTTGGTCTGATAAACTTTGACGATGAATTTCATAAGTTTTGGTGCTTGTTGCCATTTTACAATCCTTGTCCCTGGAAATATTCAAAACATGCCGGTCATCGGCGCCGGCTGGCCAGCCGCCACAAGGCTGTGAAACCAGGTAGCGCAAAACAGAGGAGGGCCACAGTTATGATCGTCCCGGCAAGGGGGTTCGACCAGAAGACCCAGATCGAGCCTTTGGCAAGAATCATGGACTGCCGAAATGCATCCTCCGTCCGGTCGCCCAAGACCATCGCCAGCACCAGCGGCGCCACGGGATAGTGGAGCCGACTCATAAAGTAGCCAATGGCGCCAAAAGCAAGCACCATCCAGATGTCGGTCATGTTGGACCCTACGGTCCAGGCTCCAACCAGGCAGACGATAACGATGAGCGGCCCGGTTATGCTAAACGGCACCCGGAGGACCGCCGCGAAGAGTGGCACCGTTGTCAGGGCCATGATCACGCAGACCAGGTTGGAAACGTACATCGAGGCGATCAGCCCCCAGACAAAATCGGGTCGTTCGGCAAACAGGGTCGGACCCGGTGTCACTCCCCAGATCATCAAGCCTCCAAGCAGCACGGCCGCGGTAGCAGAGCTTGGAAGGCCCAGAGCCAGCATAGGCAGCATGGCCGCTGATCCCGCCGCTTGGTCGGCCACTTCGGACGACACCAGCCCCTCGGGGTGACCCGTGCCGAAGCGGGCCCCGGCTTTGGAGAAGCGCCTGCCGACCCCGTAACTCATGAATGTCGCCGCAGTAGGACCGCCGGGTGTAATCCCCATCCAGAGGCCAATGCAGGCACTGCGCAGGAGGGCAATCCAGTATCTGGGCATGGCGAGGGCAGCCCTGAAGACTTCGCGCGGGCTCAATTTTGATGCAACCGGCTCCATCGAGCCTACCGATTCCTGCATTGTCTGGCACAACTCAGCGATGCCGTAGAGGCCGATGACGACAACCAGCAGGTTGATACCGCGGCTCAGCTCGGTAAACCCGTAAGTGAGGCGCATGGAGCCGGACACCGTGTCCATACCGATTCCCGCCCAGGCCAACCCCAACCCGAGCGAGACGACCGTCTTGATCGGGGAGCCGCCGCCAAAGGCTACAAAACTTCCGAAAGCCAGCATGAAAACGGAGAAATACTCGACCGGTGAGAACTTAAGCGCAAAGCCGGTGGCCCACGAAGAGAGGATCGTGACCATCACCACCCCAAAAAGTGCGCCGAAGCCGGATGACATGAAGGCAGTAGTGAGCGCCTCGGTCGCCCGACCGGCCTTTGCCATGGGGTAACCGTCAAAGGTCGTGGCTACCGATGAGGGCTCGCCTGGGATATTGAAGAGAATCGAGGTGGTGGAGCCTCCGTAGAGGGCCCCCCAGTACATGCTGGTGAGCAGGATGATAGCGGAAACCGGATTCATGCCGAAGGTGAGTGGCATGAGAAGCGTAACGCCGTTGGGAGCCCCTAGTCCGGGAAGCACCCCCACCAGGATTCCCAGGAATACGCCCACAATCATCAGCATGATGTTGTATGGGCTCACGGCGATGGCAAAACCGTTCATCAGAAGCGGAAGATTTTCGAACATGGCCCCTCCCTCCTCAATACCAGCCAAGCCAGCGTTCCAGCGGGCCCTTGAGGAGCGGCGTGAGAAACACGTACTCAAAGAGCACGAACAAAATTACTGGTGTGCTTATCGCTACTGCAATCGTCACCCTTATTCGATGCCGACCTACGAGTCCGACCATGAACAGAAGGTAGAGTGCCATGGCAACATAAAGACCGAGAACCGCGGTCACTCCAACAAGCACGACCACGGGGATGGCGAAGGCAACCACGCGGCGCATCTGCTCTTGAGTCAGGAAAACCCCTGCCGCAGGCGCGCTGTGTCGGAAGACAACGCAAGCGAGATTGACGAGCGAGGCCAGGGTGATCAGGATGCCGACGCGGAACGGAAAATAGCCGGCCTCCGGGCCGATATCCCCCCAACCGACGTTGAACTCCAGGGCGCCATAGATGATGACGGCCCCAAACAATGCGGTGAAGAGCGCGAAAGCGGCTTCGACCGAGAAGCGCGAAACAAACGGTCTCGTTTCCTGTTCCATTTCCAATCTCCTCATCCCGCCTCCGGGGACCTCCCCCGGGGGCGGGATGTAATTGGTTTACACGCCACTACTTCACAAGCCAGCCTTGCTCTTCGAATAGCTTACGGCCCCGTTCTTCATCGGCCTTGATGAAGGCCTTTAGATCGGCGGGAGCCATGTATTGACTGCTCTGCGACGTCTTGGCGATATATTCCGCCCACTCGGGCGTCTCGCTCACTTTCTTGAACATCTGGGCGTAGAAGGCCAGCACGCCCTCAGCCACCCCACCCGGCAGGAATACGTCCCGCGGCATCTTGTACTCTTCGATGGGAATCCCCTGCTCTTTGCAGGTCGGAATATCGCTCCACCCCATTGTTGCGGTCACCTTGGGCCCGGCCGGCAGGCGGGTCTTGCTGAAAACGCAGAGCGGCGTGCCCTGCCCTCCCTTCCACTGGCCGATATTCTCTGCTGGGTTATTGGTATTGGAATCGATGTGCCCCCCTGCCAATTGCACCGCGGCCTCGCCACCCGACTTGAAGGGAACATACATCACCTTGATCCCGGAGGCTTTCTCTATCATGCGGGTGAGGACCTCATCCGTGTCTTTCGATTGACTCCCGCCCATCCGCATATCGCCGGGCCGTTTTTTGGCGTCAGCGACGTACTCGGAAGCGCTCTTCCATGGAGCGTTGGGCCGGGTCCAGAGCAGAAACTCGTCGAAGGCCATGGCGGCGACGGGGGTAAGCTCATCGTACTTCCAGCCAACCTTGGCAACAAGCGGCAGCATCCACTCGTTGTTGGTGCCGAACACCAGCTTGTGCGGATCGGCGGTGGCCGACTTGACGTACACGAAGCCCTCGGCGCCGGAGCCGCCCCCCTTGTTGAGGACGACGATGGGCTGGGCCATGAGCTTGTGTTTGAGAACGATGGACTGTACGGTGCGGGCAAAGATGTCGGTCCCGCCGCCGGCTCCCGACGCTACCACAAACTCCACGGGGCGAGCGGGCTGCCAGTCGGCAGCGATGGCGGCAATGGGCAGAAGCATCGCCGCGAAGATGAGAACTGCTATGATCTTTCGCATGAAATTCCTCCCTTTTTTCGTGTTACGTGTTAACTGTTCTGTCATCATGACGTTGTCTAAGGTTTCTGGTTCGAGCTGGAACGGTCCGTGTTCATCTGAATGACCTCACCCCCTCTCTTTAACCCGTGGATAAAGACCTTCAGCAGGGCCTACAGACATTACGGAATTGTATATTGCATGCCAAACACAATTTGTCAACTTTTTTTGGAAGGGAATATTTTTTCAATCCGGTTCGATGACTACCTTGATCGCCATCGGGTCATTGGCCGCTACTTCGAAGGCTTCGGCAACCCGTGAGATCGGAAACCGGTGGGTGATCAGCGGTTCAATGTCAAGCTGTCCCTGCATCACGGGTCGCAGGGCCTGCGGCGTCCAGAGGGTACGCTGCTGGATCCCGTGGTGTACAAGCCCTGTGTTGATTACCTCCAGGCTGTTGTTGTGCCAGCGGGAGATGTTTACAGTGATCTCCTGGGTAATCCAACTGTAGAAAACCATGATCCCGTTATGCCGGACGGCGGCTGTGCAGAGGTTGACGGAATCGGCTGAACCCGCCATATCGACGACGACGTCTGCCCCGCGACCGTTCGTTAGCGCCATCACAGCCTGAAGAGGGTCCTCCTTCGCACCGTTCACCGCGTCATCGAGGCCCAGTTTACAGGCGAGTTCCAGCTTACCGTCCACGACATCGACGCCGATCACCCTGTGCGCCCCTTTTTTCTTGGCGACCTGTGCCATAATCTGTCCTGCGAAACCCATCCCGAAGATGGCGACGACGTCGCCGAGCTGAATCCTGGACATTAACCCAGAGAAAACCGCGCATCCGATCGGCTCACCGAGCGAGGCGAGGTCCATCGCCATCCCCAGAGGCGCCTTTTCGAGATCATCCTCTTTCCCTTTGAAATACTCTGAAATCGTCTCGATCCAGCCAAAGGCGATCACCCGGTCGCCAACGGCAAAGTTCCGAACCTTCTCCCCCACGGCGACTACTGTGCCGCCCCCTTCATGGCCGATGAAAAAGGGATATGCGAAGGCGGTGCGCATCTCCGTGTTCAGCCCTCCCGCAGGTGGAATGATCCCGTGGTAGAGGTTCTTGTCCTGGCCGCAGATCCCGGCCAGATGGGTCTTGACAAGCACCTCGTTTTCCCCGATCCTAATCTCCCGTTCCCTCACTTCGATACGGTCAACGCCCGTGAGGCAAGCACTTTTTGTCATCATCGTTGTTTCTCCTTTTCTTTTCCGGAATGGTGGTACAGTCTGTTATGGAACAGCGAAGTAAAATAGAAAAACCGGAAACCAATATGTTTCCGGTCAATCCAAGAGCATGCATAGGGGGTCGTTAATATATACCCTCATCGATATCAAGATTAACGTGACGCCCCGCAGGAGATGTGTGTTGGGCTAGCTTACACCGTCTTTCGCAAAGGAGAGCTCCTGCTGCAAGGTGCTGTCGCCCTTGATCATCGCATCCAGTTCAGCGCCATTCAGAACTTCCTTCTCCAGGAGTTCCCCGGCGATCCGGTTCAGCAGATCGAGGCGATCCGAGAGGATCTGTTTGGCGCTCTCGTAGCTCGTCATCACAATCCTTGAGACCTCTTTGTCGATCTTTCTGGCCGTATCTTCGCTGTAATCCTTGTGCGTCGCAAACTCTCGCCCCAGGAAGATCTGCTCCTCCTTTTTCCCGTAGCTCAGGGGCCCCATTTCAGTGCTCATGCCCCATTCGCAAACCATTTTACGGGCAAGGGATGTCGCACGTTCGATATCGTTTCCAGCGCCGGTGGTGAAATCCTTCAGAACCAGCTCCTCTGCTGCACGCCCACCCAGCAGAATCACGATATTGTTCAGGAGAAATGCGCGCGGATAGGTGTGTTTTTCATCAACCGGCAACTGTTGCGTGAGACCAAGCGCACGTCCCCTCGGGATGATGGTCACCTTGTGTATCGGATCGGTGCCGGGTAACATTCGGGCGACAAGCGCGTGACCTGTTTCATGGTAGGCCGTGTTTCTCTTTTCCGCATCGCTGATGATCATGCTTTTCCGTTCGGCGCCCATCATGACTTTGTCCTTGGCATACTCAAAATCGCTCATGTTCACTTTTTCCTTGTCGAATCTGGCAGCATAAAGAACCGATTCATTGACAAGGTTTTCGATGTCGGCGCCCGAAAAACCGGGCGTGCCGCGGGCGATCACTGCGAAATCAACGTCCTCCGCAAGGGGGACCTTCCGGGCGTGAACATCCAGGATCTTCTCACGACCCTTCACGTCCGGCAGCGGCACGACGACCTGACGGTCGAAACGGCCGGGCCGCAGCAGGGCCGGATCGAGAACATCGGGCCGGTTTGTAGCCGATACGAGAATGACCCCTTCGTTCGATTCAAAACCATCCATCTCGACGAGGAGTTGATTCAGCGTCTGCTCCCTCTCGTCGTGTCCACCTCCCAAACCGGCGCCACGGTGGCGTCCGACGGCGTCGATTTCATCGATGAAGATGATGCAGGGGGCGTTCTTCTTGGCCTGGGTGAAGAGATCGCGTACGCGCGACGCCCCGACACCGACAAACATCTCGACAAAATCGGACCCGCTGATGCTCAAAAAGGGGACATCCGCCTCACCGGCGATCGCCCGGGCCAGAAGGGTTTTCCCGGTACCTGGTTGTCCTACAAGCAGCAAACCCTTGGGAATCCTTCCCCCAAGCTTTGTATATTTTTTGGGATCCCGCAGAAAATCGATCACCTCCTGGAGTTCGGCCTTGGCCTCTTCAATACCGGCCACATCGGCAAAGGTGACTTTTTTTGATTTATCGGTAACCAGACGGGCGCGGCTCTTTCCAAAAGCCATCGCCTTTCCTCCTCCACCCTGCATCTGTCGCATAAAAAAGATCCACACTCCGATCAGAAGCAGCATCGGAAGCCAGGAGACCAGAAGGGTCATATACCAGGGAGAATCGTCCACCGGTTTCGCGGAGATCCGCACCCCCCTCTCCTTCAGCAAGGTGATCGCGCCCGCATCCCTGGGGGCATAGGTCCTGAAGCTCGTCCCGTTGGCCAGCTTGCCGGAGATGTTGTCTCCCTGGATGGTCACCTCGGTAACCTGTGTCTTGTCGACATTACTTAAAAATTCGCTATAGATCATCTCCGTCTGGGCGGTCTTCGGCTGATTGAAAAGATGATAAACCATCACAAAGATGAGACTGATCACGAGCCACAGCGCAAT
>CAIUXU010000367.1 GCA_903903205.1 uncultured Syntrophobacterales bacterium | reverse complement strand
TTCAGACTCCTCTCCCGGTCGCCGGCCAGGGCTTCGGCCGTCATGGCGAGGATGGGAAGACGGTCAACGCCGGCCTTGTCCAGTTTCCGAATCTCCCGGGTGGCCGTAATACCATCCATCTCCGGCATCTGAATGTCCATGAGCACGAGATCATATTCTTTCGCGCGGACCAGCGCCACGGCTTCCCGACCGTTTACCGCGACGTCCGCCTCAATCCCAAGCTGCCGCAGCAGCTCGACAAGAATCTCCCGGTTGATCGCGTGATCCTCCACCACCAGCGCCCTGACGCCGGTGAATCGCACGGGAGCGGAAATTTGGGAATGAATGAGGAGAGGTTTCAAATCTCTCCCCATAATTTCCGCCGCCTCCCTGACGATTGGGCAGGAAACATGGATCGTAAAGAGGCTTCCCTTGCCGGAAACGCTTTCCACTTGCAGCGCCCCCCCCATTAGTTCGACCATATTCCGGCTGATCGCAAGCCCAAGCCCTGTTCCTCCGAAGCGGCGGGCCGTGGAAGTATCGGCCTGGGTGAATGCCGTAAAGAGCCGCGATATCTCCTCCCCCGTCATGCCGATGCCCGTGTCCTGCACGCCAATCGCCAAATCAACTTCCGCCTCGGTCCGCCGCATAATTTTGGCCGCAACCCGAATCTCGCCTGTCGGCGTGAACTTGACGGCGTTGCCCACCAGGTTGCTGATCACCTGGGTCAGGAGCTGGGGGTCGCCCAGCAGGGCGGCGGGAAGCTCTGGGTCAAGGGTAGTGTGGAGCTCGATCTTCTTCTCCGCCGCCAGGGGTTCGAAGAGATTCACCACAGTGGCGATCACCGCTTCCACGGAGAAGGGAATGCGTTCGAGAGCGATCTTTCCGGCCTCGATCTTCGAATAATCGAGGATATTGTTGATGACGGCCAAAAGCGATGCGCCGCTTTTCCTGATTTTCTCCGCATAGTTGCGCTGCTGGTCCGTGAGGGGGGTATTTAAAAGCAACCCCGTCATGCCGAGCACCCCGCTCATGGGCGTCCGGATCTCATGGCTCATGTTCGCCAGAAACGCGCTCTTCGCGCGGTTCGCCGCCTCGGCGGCCTGCACCATGACCTGCAGCGACTCTTCGGCTGCCACACGGTCCGTAACATCGCGGTTGGAAGCGCGGCGACCCAACGGCCTGCCGTCGTCAGCGGTAACCGCCTGACATGCATGGCCTATCCAGCGCAGGTCTCCAGTCGCGGTGACAATCCGGAATCTCAATTGTGCAACCTCATGACACCCGTCATGATTTTCCAGGATGTGCCGATCCCAGAGGGGGTGGTCATCCGGGTGGACGATGCGACGCATCAAGTCGGAATCGTTGAGGAACGCATCCGGGCCATACCCGGTGATCCGCTCGACGGAAGGAGAGACATAGAGAAACCGATCCTGCGGATCAGTCCAGAATTCCCAGTCATAGGTCCAATCCGCAACGGTGCGAAATTTTTCCTCACTCTGCCGCAGGGACTCCTGTAATCGACGACTTTTAGCCTCCATGTTATATTTATCTGTTGCCGCGGAAAGGGAAAAGCAGAGCAGGGCCTCATCCCATGGTTTGGTGAGAAAACGGTAGATCCCGCCGTCGTTCACGGCCCGCAGTGCCGCTTCCGGAGTGGTCTGGCCGGTAAGCAGAATACGTATCGTATGGGGAAAACGCCTTTGCACCTCAGCCAGCAACTCCGAACCGCGCATCCCCTCCATCTGTTCGTCGGAAACAATTACTTTGATGATTGTAGTCTCCATGAGCGCAAGAGCCTTACTGCCGCTGGTGGCTGTCAACACGTGATACGAAGTATCTCTGAGGGCGCGGATCAATGCGGAAAGAACAAGTGGCTCATCATCCACAAGCAAGATGGTATCATTGCCTTCCTGCAGATGTTCTTGCGGAAAGCTGTCCCCAAGGCCCGCGTTTTCCCGGGCGATCTCTCCGGCCTTACGGCGCAAGTCCGCCGGGTTTGGATGGGTCTCTTTCTTGGTCATTGTCCTGCCTCTATCACACATGTAAATTGTTTATATTGCTATCAAATTTTCTCAAAAACCCCGCAAACCCAATGAGGCCAGAAGAGTCAGCAATATCTCAATCAGATTGCATGGTTAACTTTGATGTAAAAAGAATCCTGTTTTCTTAAGCCCCCGTTTTTTACCCGACCTCGCCTCAAAAGAATGACAAAACCAGAGAATTCGGGGATGACATAACTTTCCGTACGCTATGTTCTCTTGATCGGCAACTTGATGGTAAAGGTGGTGCCTTTCCCCGGTTCGCTCTCCAGCGTGATCTCGCCGCCATGTTTCTTGATGATGTCGTAGGCGATACTGAGACCCAGGCCGGTCCCTTTACCGATATCCTTGGTGGTGAAAAACGGCTCGAAGATCCGCTTGCGAATCTCCTCTGTCATGCCGCGGCCGGTGTCGCTGATCGACAGGACGACCTGTTCCCCCTCCTGTCGCGAAGTGACGGTAATGGCGCCATGCCTGTCCATCGCCTGACCCGCATTGACCAGCAGGTTGGCGATCACCTGGTTAATCTGCTGAGAATTACAGATGACCATGGGAATCTCGTTCAGTTGCAATTCAAGGTCGGCAATGTACTTGATTTCGTTGCGAACAATGTTTGCAGTGCTCCTTACACACTGGTTCAGGTCTGTTTCTCGCATGCTGTCCTCATCGAGGCGGGCAAAATCCTTCAGGTCAAGCACAATCCGCTTGACCCGTTCGGCCCCTTCCAGGGATTCGGAGATCAGGGAAGGGATATCCTGGAGAATGAAGGGCAGATCAAGACTCTCGCGCAGCGCTTCAAGCTGTTTCCGCCGTTCCTCGGGACAGCCATTTTCCAGTGCGCTTTCCAGAGCGATCCGGTACTTATTCTCCACATCGTTGTATTTATTGAGCGTTGACAGGTTGCTCATGATGAAACCCATGGGGTTGTTGATCTCGTGGGCTACCCCGGCGGCCAGTTGGCCTACCGCGGCCAGCTTGTCCTGATGGAGCAAGATGCTGTCTTTTGCCCGGTTCTTGCGCACCTCATCGTTGACACGCTGTTCAAGTTCCGAGTTCAGTTCCGCAAGCTGCTGATGAGATTTTCGCAGTTCCTCATTGGACTCTTTCTGGATACGCTGATTGTCAAGCAATTGCAATGACATGATGTTAAAGCTGCGCGATGTGGCGGAAAGTTCATCGTTGCCGCTTTCC
>CAIUXU010000366.1 GCA_903903205.1 uncultured Syntrophobacterales bacterium | reverse complement strand
GGGTCGTCACAGGCGATCCAGCGGGCCGTGGCGTACTCGATCTTTTCGTAGGAGGCGTCCACGCCGTATTCGCTCTTCAGGCGGGCCATCGTTACATCAAACTGAAGGACGCCGACCGCGCCCAGGATGTAGTCATTGCCGAAAAGCGGCCGGAAGACCTGTACCGCCCCCTCCTCCGAGAGCTGGGCGAGCCCCTTCTGAAGTTGCTTGATCTTAAGCGAGTTTTTGACCCGGACCCGTCGGAAGTGCTCCGGGGCGAAATTGGGAATCCCGGTGAACTGCAACGCTTCTCCTTCGGTGAAGGTATCGCCGGTCTGGATCGTCCCGTGGTTGTGGATGCCGATGATGTCGCCCGGCCAGGCCTCCTCGACGTTGGTCCGGTCCTGGGCCATGAAGATCGTTGCGTTGGAGATGACGATCTCCCGGCCGATCCGGTGGTGGAAAACCTTCATCCCGCGGGTAAACTTCCCCGAGCAGATCCGGAAGAAGGCGATCCGGTCGCGGTGGGCCAGATCCATGTTCGCCTGGATCTTGAAGACGAATCCGGAGAACGGCTCCTCCAGCGGCGAGACCATCCGGGTGGTCGTCGGGCGCGGACCGGGGGCAGGCGCCATCTCGACGAAGGCTTCGAGGAGCTCCCGGACCCCGAAATTATTGATAGCACTACCGAAAAAGACGGGGGTCTGGTTGCCTTTCAGGTACTCCTCATGTGAAAAAGGGTTGGCCGCCCCGTCGATCAGCGCGATCTCCTCTCGCAGCCGTTCCGCCTGGCTCCCCAGAATTTCGTCCAGTTTGAGATCTTCGAGATCGGTGATGGTGATTCCCGTCTCCTTGCGGCTGTCCTTGCCGGGCGTGAAAAGATGAAGCGATTTCCGGTAGAGGTTGTAAACCCCCTTGAAATCCTTTCCCATGCCGATCGGCCAGGAGAGAGGCACGCATTCGATCTGGAGTTTGTCTTCGATGTTGGAGAGGATCTCCATCGGCGCCAGGCCGTCCCGGTCGAGTTTGTTGATGAAGGTCATGATCGGGGTGTTCCGCATCCGGCACACTTCCATGAGCTTCTCCGTCTGCGGTTCGACCCCTTTGCCGCTGTCGATCACCATCAGCGCGCTGTCCACGGCGGTGAGTACCCGGTAGGTGTCCTCGGAGAAGTCCTGGTGGCCGGGGGTGTCGAGGAGGTTGATCTCAAAGGCGTCGTAGTGGAACTTCATGACCGATGTCGTCACAGAGATTCCCCGCTCCTTTTCGATCGCCATCCAGTCGCTCATGGCGTGCCGGCCGGCCTTTCTTGCCTTGACGGCGCCGGCAAGCTGGATCGCGCCGCCGAAGAGAAGAAGTTTTTCGGTGAGCGTCGTCTTCCCTGCGTCGGGGTGGCTGATGATGCCGAAGGTCCGGCGCTGATCGATCTCCTGCTTCCGTCGTCGGTCCGTCTGGAGAAGGACCGGCGGTGTCTCCGCGGGGCTCCCGGATTGAATACCCATAATATTTCTTTCCTGTTCCGATCCCATGATGAAAAAAAATCCCCAACAGCCACAACCGGCTCCGGGGACGGAAACTTCCAAAAACCGAGGCTCTCCTACGGCATCGGGAGACATTTGTCAAGCTTTTTGATGATGTGGCCGCAAAAGGAGGGTTTCAGCGCCACATCGGGAAAATTTCATCAAGTAGACGTTGCTTTCGGTTTCGGACCGATAAGGAACATGAGCAGCACGGAGAGGGAGGAGGCGATGCCGAAGGAAATCCATGTGTAATGATAGCTTCCCGTTGTGTCAAAGATGAAACCCGCCAGGGTCGGACCGATCATGCCACCCGCCGCGGCTGCTCCCATCACGATTCCCAGCAGACGGCCAAAGGCCTGTCGGCCGAAGTACTCCCTGAGGATTACCCCCCGGAGGACGACCGTGCCGCCGAAGCCAACGGGAAAAACAATGAGGAAGGCGATCATCACCCACGGAATATCCACATAGCAGAACAAAAAGAAGCCCAGGCTCAGGAGACTGAAGGCTGCCACCATGATGATTCTCTTGTCGAAGAGGTCCGCCAGCCAGCCGAGTCCGAAGCGTCCGAAGATGCTCAGGACGGCGATGGCGCCGGTGATCAGGCCGGCGGTAGACCGCGGGACATGGATGAGGTTCAGGTAGGGCATGATGTGGGTCACCAGGGCTGCGACCGCCATCATCCGGAGAAATTCACTGACGGCAAGAGCGAGGAAAGCCCGGTGCTTCAAGGCTTCCCCAAGCCGAAAATCCCCGGTCTCTCCCTCACTCTTTCCCGAGAGGCCAGCAGTCGGAAGATCGCCCTTCCGTCCGTCCGGTTGAAGGCCGCAGGATTCCGGGGTGTCGCGGATGATGAAGGCGAGAGGGATGCAGACGGACAAGGTCCCGACGCCGAGCAGAATCATGGCCACCCGCCAGCCGAAGGCATCGATCAGATAGACAATAAGGGGGACGATGAAGCCGCTGGCGCCAAAACCGGAGGCCATGACGCCGAGCGCAAGGCCGACCTTCCGCTGGAACCAGTTGGTGACGACCCGCATGAAGACGACCGCGGTACAGCCTCCTCCTCCGAAGGCGATCAGAACGAAGCTCGCGTAGAACATCCAGAGCGATTGGGTGGCGCTCATCATGAAAAAACCAAGACCGATCGTGATCACTCCCAAAAAGACGAGCCGCCTCGGGCCATAGCGATCGACGAGAAAGCCGACGAGCGGAGAGAGGAAGCTCATCTCGATGCCCCGGAGGCTCAGCGCAAAGGAGACCTGGGTATAGCTCCAGCCGAACTCCCGGACGAGGGGATCGATAAAGGCAGTGAATCCGTAGAAGATGATGCCACCAGTATAGAGGCCGATGATGAAACAGGCGAGGACGATCCACCAGCCGTAGAAAATATGGCCCAGCCCGAAGGGAAG
>CAIUXU010000365.1 GCA_903903205.1 uncultured Syntrophobacterales bacterium | reverse complement strand
GAAAAGAAAATCGAGGTCGGCGGGATGGCCGTGCCCGGCATGCCGCTCCTCACCGTGGAAAACACGGCCGCCTACCATGCGGAAGTTACGGTCGATGAAGGCCTCGTTGGCAAGCTCAGGCTCGGGACGCCGGTTCTGGTATTCATAGAGGCCATAGACCGGAAGATTCAGGGAAAAATTAAAGAGATCCTCCCTGCGGTTGATCCCCAGTCGCGTTCCTTCACTGTCAAAGTTTCCCTGAGCGGCGATGGGCTGAGGTCCGGCCTTTATGCCAGGATGAGGATAGCAAGCGGCAAAAAAGAGATCATGCTGGCGCCTCGCTCCGCCATTGTTGAAAAGGGCCAGCTCACCGGTGTCTATGCCGTGGACGGCCAAGGCGTCGTCACCTACCGCCTGGTGAGAACCGGCAAGGAGCATGACGGCCAGTTGGAAATCCTGTCGGGCCTGAAGCCGAATGACCGGATCGTCGTTCAGGGCATGGAAAAGGCCGTGGATGGCGGCATCATGGAAAACGCGAAAAAATAGAGAGTCAAGGCAAGAAAGAAGCCTGTCGGGGGAGTCGTCATCATGGAAAGTATCGGAATATCTGGAAGCATCGCCAGGGCGTTCATCAAATCCAAACTGACGCCACTTGTGATCATTGCATCGCTGCTGCTCGGGCTTTTGGCGATCGTCGTCACCCCGCGCGAGGAAGAGCCGCAGATCCTCGTGCCCATGATCGACATCTTCGTCGCCTATCCGGGGGCGTCGCCGCAGGAGGTGGAAACCAGGGTTACGAAACCCATGGAAAAACTCCTGTGGGAAATCAAGGGGGTGGAATATATCTACTCCATCGTCAAGCCCGGTTTCAACCTGACGATCGTCCGGTTTTACGTGGGAGAAAATATGGAGGAGAGCATTGTCAACCTGAACAACAAGCTCTCATCAAACTTCGACCGGATACCGCCGGGCGTCATGCCGCCCCTTGTCAAGCAGCGTTCCATCGATGACGTGCCGATTCTCACTTTGACCCTCTGGAGCGACAGCGACCGTTACTCCGGCTATGAACTCCGGCGGATCGGCGCAGAACTTTGCGACGAGATCAAGAAGAACCAGGATGTATCGGAGTTTTCCCTCATCGGCGGGCAGAAACGGCAGGTCCGAATTACGCTGGATCCGGCCAAGCTCAAGGCTTATCACCTCTCCGCCTTTCAGATCACCGCCGCCCTGCAGAAGGCAAACTTCCGTCTGCCTTCCGGCTCCTTTCCCGCCGGAAATAGGGAATACCTCGTGGAAACAGGGGCTTTCCTCAAGAGCAGCGAAGAGGTGGGCAGCGTCGTAACCGGTCTTTTCAACGACCATCCCGTCTATTTGCGTGATGTGGCCACGATTGCCGACGGCCCGGAAGAACCATCCAATTATGTTTTCATGGGGCTGGGAGCGGCAGCGGCCCAAAAGGGAATCAGCAGCCCGGCGGCAGGTCAGAAAGAAGCCGTAACGATTACCGTCGCCAAGAAAAAAGGGGCCAACGCCAGCCTCGTCGCGCGCGATGCGCTGGCGAAGGTGGAGGCGCTGAAGGGCAAGCTCATTCCCGGCGATGTGAACGTCACCGTGACCCGGAATTATGGCGACACGGCCAAGGAGAAATCCGACGAGTTGCTGAAGCACATGCTGATGGCCACCATCGCCGTGATCATCCTGATTGCGCTGACCCTCGGATGGCGGGAGGCCATTGTGGTCGCGGTCGCCGTCCCCGTGACGCTGGCCCTGACCTTGTTAATCAACTACCTCTACGGCTACACGCTAAACCGGGTGACCCTCTTTGCGCTGATCTTCTCGATCGGCATCCTGGTTGACGACGCCATCGTGGTGGTGGAAAACATCCACCGCCACTTCAAACTCCACAAGATCGAACCGCTGACCGCAGTCCTTGCCGTCGCCGAGGTGGGCAATCCCACCATTCTGGCGACCCTTGCCGTAATCGCCGCGCTCTTGCCGATGGCCTTCGTCTCCGGCCTGATGGGGCCCTACATGCG
>CAIUXU010000364.1 GCA_903903205.1 uncultured Syntrophobacterales bacterium | reverse complement strand
GTGGTGGGTGATGTAGATGAGGCCCGTTTCGGTCCGCTCCCCAATCTCTTCCATCAGCGCAAGCACCCTTTCCCGATTGGCGCCGTCCAGCCCCTGACAAGGTTCGTCCAGGATGAGAAGTTCCGGCGACTTAACCATCGCCCGCGCGATCAGCGCCAGCCGCTTTTCCCCGTAGGAGGTGCGGGTAAAAAGCCGGTCCGCCAGATCCGTCATGCCGAGGATTGCAAGCCAGCGGTCGGCAATCGCCTCCTGCTCCGGGTTGGGTCGGTGGTAGAGACCGATCGAGTCGAAGAAACCGGAGAGAACCACCTCCCGCACGCGGACCGGTTTCCGGTAGCGGAGCTGCAGTTCGGGAGAAACCACACCGATCCGGCGCCGGATATCCCAGATGCTCTCCCCTTCGCCCCGCCTCTTTCCGAAAAGGTGGACTTCGTTGGCGTAAACCTGCAGATTGTCCCCTGTGATCAGACTCAGAAGGGTAGATTTGCCCGAGCCGTTCGGCCCGACGACTGCCCAGTTCTCACCGCGTCGGACGGTCCAGTTCAGGCCGTCGAAAACGACGTATTCGCCGTAGGTCACATGGATGTTCGTCATTTCGATGAGAGGATCGGTGCGCAAGGTGTCCCCTTCAACAACATCTTTCCGCAAGCTGTCCCCCTGCGCAGGAGGCAGGTGGATCTCCGGACGCGCTTTCGCTTTTCCGGTAAATCGCCTGATCCGCGCGGGCGTCAGCACCTCTTTCCTCATCCCGGTTTTGGCGACACGGCCGTTTTGGATCAAGAGCACATGAGAGATTCCCGGGATCACCTCCTCCGGGCGCTGGGCGACAAGAATGATCTGCGTCCCTTCCTGCATCAGTTTTGTAACGGCTGCGGCCAGCGCCGGCCGGCTGTCGGTATCCAGGCCCGCAAAGGGATCGTCCAGGATCAGGATCTTTGGGGCGGACAGAAGCGCCCGGGCGATCAGAAGCTTCCGGTTCTCGCCGTTGGAGAGGGACCGGATGCCGTGGCCGAGGAGAGGGCGAAGATCCAAAATCTCCACAAAGCGGTCCAGGGCAGTCAGGTCCGCGTTCTTTCCGCGGAGCAGTTCGCCTGCCGTGAGCTCGTGCCCCTTGCCGCTGAAAAACCGTTCATCCTCGCGAAGCTCCTCGCGCGCCAGGATCTCCTCCTGAAGCTCGAAGGAGACATAACCGATCCGTTTCCCTTCGGCCTCCGGGTCGTGACGAATCAATTTTCCCCGGACATGCGGGCAATCGCCCTGGATGGCCCTGGCGAGGGCGGACTTTCCCGAGCCGTTGGGTCCGAGAATTGCCCAGTTTTCTCCGGTTCGGATCTCCCAGGATGTTCCGGGGAGGAGCATCCGGTCTCCCAGACGCAAAGTCACACGTTCCAGTGTGATCAGGGGTTGGTTTGGGGGCTGCAAATGAAGGTTCAAGGGTTGTAATCCTCTCATGGTTCTGATAGTGTTCGCGTCGTTTGGCGATTCAGTCCCGTCACGGCGCGCCTATGGATAGCAGAAATCCGGGAAAATGCCACATTTTTCCTTAAGGAGGAAGAGATGTCAAAGAAACGCGAGGTCTATTTCAACGGGGAGTTTCGCCCCTGGGACGAGGCGAATGTCCATGTTATGTCGCACAGTTTCGGAAGGGGTTCGGCGATCTTCGAGGTGATCGGATTTCACGATACGCCGGCCGGACCGGCGGTTTTTCGTCTCGACGAATACCTTTCCCGTTTTTGGAAATCGGCCTCCCTGCTCGAGATGGAGCCGCCCCTGACGCAGAGCGCGTTGCAGGAGGCTATCCTGAAGCTGGTGAAGAGAAGCGAACTGAAGAGCGGTTTTCTGAAGGTGTACGGTTTCTACCCGGAAATCTCATTTAACATTCTCCCCCCCCAGCGAAAATTTCAGGTGGCCGTCTGTCTGTTTTCTGCGGAAGAGGCGCTTGGCCCACTGGAATCCCCACCCCGGGGCGTGACCGCCTGTGTTTCGCGGTGGCGACGGCTCGATCCCCAGACTGTTCCGATCGAGGCGAAGGTGGCGGCAAACTATGTCAACGGGATGGTGGCCCGGATGGAGTCGCGGGAGAAGGGGTTCGATTATGCCATCCTGCTAGACACACAGGGATTTCTCACCGAGGGGGGGACCGAATCGCTCTTCCTGGTCCGCGATGGCCGTCTTCTGACATCGGCCCTGGGGACGGTTCTCCAGAGCATCACCCGCAAAACCCTGCTGGAGGTTGCCGGGACGATGGGGATTGAAACTTTCACCGGACTCCTGAAACCGGATGCACTCGATGAGGCGGATGAGATCTTTTTCTCCGGCACATCGACCAAACTTCTCCCGGTCCGGCAAGTGGGGGACCGGATTCTGAATGAGGTTCCCGGACCGCTCACACGGAGGCTCTCCGAGCGGATGGCGGGGATCATCTCCGGAGGCGACGGGCAGTTCCGGCATTGGCTCTTTCCTGCATGATGGAGGCTTTTTCATGAAATCAAAATGGAGAATGACAGGCATCCTGGTGTTGACACTCACCTTCCTGTGCGCGAACGCGGGATGGACGGAGAACAAAATACCGGATCATTTTGTGGACGTGCAGACGGTGATCCCTTCCGTTACGCTGGACATCCGCTATCACGGTGACCATAATTTTCTGGGGACAAGGGTGGATGGATATCTGGCCCCAAAATGCTTCATAACCGCGCCCGCCGCCGAGGCCCTGGCAAAGGTGCAGGCGGAGTTGCAGGAATTTTCCCTCTCGGTCAAAATCTACGATTGTTATCGTCCCCAGCAGGCCGTGGATCATTTTGTGCGATGGGCCAAAGATATCAAGGATACGAAGACCAAGGCCGAATTCTATCCTACCGTGGACAAGCGCAACCTCTTTCGCGACGGTTACATTGCAGAAAAATCGGGCCACTCCCGGGGCAGCACGATTGATCTGACCATCGTTCCCGTTCCGGTGCCGGCGGAGGGGAAATACATTCCGGGACAATCTCTCGAAGCCTGTTATTTGCCTGCCGCAAAGCGGTTCAAGGATAACAGCATCGATATGGGGACGGGGTTTGACTGCTTTCATGAACTTTCGCATCCCGGAAACCTGAAAGTGGGAGATCCGCAGCGTGTAAAACGGCTCCTGCTCAAGACACTGATGGACAAACACGGCTTCAAGAATTACGACAAGGAATGGTGGCACTTTACATTGCGGAACGAGCCCTATCCCGACACCTATTTCGATTTTCCGGTGAAATAAAATTTATGGTAAATAAGCGAAGCTACAAGATGATTCCCCGTTTATCGGGGTTTGTTCTGGCGGCGGCTGTGCTGCTGTGCTCTCTTTCTGCGACACCCGTGATGGGAGAAGAGAAACCCGCCCTTCAGGCGCTTGTCGTGACGACGAAAGATTGGTCATCCGTTGACGCCACCTTGCGTCTTTATGAGCGTAAGGATGCAAAATCCGCGTGGATTTCCGTGGGGGAGATGATTCCCGCTGTTGTGGGCCGAACCGGCCTCGCCTGGGGAAGAGGCATCCACCCGGATCCTCCGGCCGGTGGGCCGCAAAAACGAGAGGGAGATGGAAAGGCCCCGGCGGGCATTTTCAAGCTGGGCCTCTCCTTCGGCTATGCGCCCGCAGAAGAGGTTCCGTGGATTGGCCTTCCCTACCGGCAGATGAAGGAAAGCAGCAAGTGCGTCGACGACTCCGGCTCCCTGTTCTACAACCGCCTCCTTGAGGAGGGAAGCGTCCGGCGGGACTGGAACAGCGTTGAGGATATGCGGCGGAGCGACGGACAGTATCGATTGGGAATTGTGATCGAGCACAACACGAACCCCGTGGCGCCGAGGGGCGGTTCATGCATATTTTTCCACATCTGGGCAAAGCCGTCCAAGGGAACTGCCGGCTGTACGGCCGTTTCGGCGACTGACATGGAGAAGACCCTCCGGCGGCTGGGACCGGGGGAAAATTCAATTTTGATCCAGCTTCCGCAAGCGGAATATGAACGAATGCGTACGCCCTGGGGACTCCCCTGATTTTGAAGATTCCGTTTGACACGTTGTGCATAGTCTGGTAGGAAAAAGTCGCGTTTGAAAAAAGAATCGATGGAAAGAGCGGAAAGAAGATGATGAACGAGCTTAACAGCATGAGAAACTGGTGGTGGCAGAGCAGCCATAGGAAGGGGTTTGTCCACCGCTGAAGCGCATGAATTGAAGTGATTTGAAGCCGTGGGAACCTTTTTTCGGATCCCGCGGCTTTTTTGTTTCTGCAACGAAGGCCGTGACCAATATCACGGCCTTTTTATTTGAAAAATGACAGGAGAAACGAGCCATGTACGATCCCGATTTTGAGACCTTTTCCCGACGCGCCGGGGAGGGAAACCTGATCCCCGTCTGCCGGGAGATCCTGGCCGATACGGAAACCCCCGTCACCGCCCTGATGAAACTGGCCGGGCGCCCCCACGTTTTTCTGCTGGAGAGCGTCGAAGGAGGGGAAAAATGGGCGCGATACAGCTTTCTCGGGGCGGACCCGCGTATGATCTTTCGCGTCCGCGGGGAGGAGGTTCTCATCGAGGAAAACGGTTTGGTGCGCCCAATCCCGCACAAGGGTGACCCATTGCGGTTCCTGAAGGAAATCCTCGCACGCTACCGCCCCGTCCCGCTCGAGGGGCTGCCGCGCTTCTTCGGGGGCGCCGTCGGGTTTCTCGGCTACGACATGGTCCGTTATTTTGAGCGGCTCCCCGCCGGTAAAGGGGCTGCCCCGGTCGGGGACGAGGCGGTTTTTCTGATCACCGATACGATCATCATCTTCGACAACATCCGGCATACGATCAAGATCGTCGCCTGCGCGATGACCGGCGAGGGCGGTAGTCTGCGGGAGATCTACGACGGGGCCGTTCGCCGGATCGACGACATGACGGCCCTCCTCCAGGCCCCGCTGGCAGGAAAACCGGTTTCCGCTGAGAAGAAGGAGCAGGGCGAGAAGGCCTCTCTCCCCTTCCGGTCCGATATGGATCCGGAGACCTATCGGGCCATGGTCCGAACGGCCCGGGAATATATCGACGCAGGGGACATCATTCAGGTCGTCCTCTCCCAGCGGTTCCAGCGGGAATCCGACACGGACCCGGTCGATCTCTATCGGGCGCTTCGCCATGTGAATCCCTCACCCTACCTGTTCTTTCTCAAGATTCAGGATTTCTCTCTTATCGGCTCCTCGCCGGAGGTGATGGTCCGCACCGAGGAGGGGGTGGTAGAGCTCAAGCCCATCGCTGGGACGAGGCGCCGCGGGAAAAATGAACAGGAGGACCGGCGGCTCGCCGACGAACTCCTGAAAGACCCCAAGGAGCGGGCGGAACACGTGATGCTCGTTGATCTTGGCCGGAACGACCTTGGGCGGATCGCCCGGATCGGGAGCGTCCAGGTCGGGCAACTGATGGCGGTAGAGCGTTACTCCCATGTGATGCATCTCGTTTCGGACATCCAGGCGCAACTCGCGGAGGGGAAAGATGCCTTCGACGTCCTCCGGGCGACCTTCCCCGCCGGCACACTGACTGGCGCACCGAAGATCCGGGCGATGGAGATTATCGTGGAGCTGGAACCCTCCCGCCGCGGGCCCTACGGTGGCGCCGTGGGCTATTTCAGCTATGGCGGCAACATGGATTTCTGCATCACGATTCGGACAATGTTGCTCCGGGATGGGAAAATCTTCCTCCAGTCCGGCGCCGGCATCGTCGCCGATTCCGACCCGGAGGCGGAATACAAGGAGACGCTCGACAAGGCGCAGGGAATGGTCCAGGCGGTGCGTCTGGCAGAATCGGGATTCAACCTGTGACGAGAAATAGGGGCTCTGTCCCTAATTAACAATTAAGAGAGGAGAAGAACCATGATCCTGATGATCGATAATTACGATTCCTTTACCTATAACCTGGTTCAGTACCTGGGGCAACTTGGCGAAGAGGTTGTTGTCCGCCGGAACGACGCGATTACCCTTGATGAGATCGGAGCGATGAACCCGGAGGCGATCTTCCTCTCCCCCGGCCCATGCTCCCCGGAACGGGCGGGGATCACCGTCGATGTGGTCCGGCGGTTCCATCGGCGCGTTCCGCTGATGGGGGTCTGCCTGGGGCACCAGGCGATTGGCCATGCATTCGGCGGTCGCGTCGTCCGGGCGGGAAAGGTCATGCACGGCAAGACCTCCCCGATCCTGAACGACGGACGGACGATCTTCAAAGGCCTCCCCAGCCCCTTTCCGGCGGGACGCTACCACTCGCTCATCGTCGAGCGGGAGAGCCTTCCCGACTGCCTGGAGGTTAGCGCGGAGACGGAAGAGGGCGAGATCATGGGGCTCCGGCACCGCAAGCTGCCCGTGGAGGGGATACAGTTCCATCCGGAATCGATCCTCACGCCGGGCGGGAAAAGGATCATCCGGAATTTTTTGCAACTTATCGACAGAAAAGAGAGGTGTGACTCATGATCAGGGAAGGAATTGCCAGAGTTGTTGTCGGGGAGGACATGCGGGAAACGGAGATGATGGCCGTCATGACGGAGGTGATGGAAGGCGAAGCGACGCCCGCCCAGATTGCCGCTTTTATGACCGCGCTCCGGATCAAAGGGGAGACGGTGGAGGAGGTGACCGGCGCGGCCCGGATCATGCGGCAGAAGGCGACCCGTATCGACGCCCGGTCGTCGATCGTCGTGGACACCTGCGGAACGGGCGGGGATGGCCGGAACACCTTCAACATCTCGACCACCGCGGCCTTCGTCGTCGCCGCGGCGGGCATCACCGTGGCCAAGCACGGCAACCGGGCGGTCTCCAGCGGCTGCGGGAGCGCCGATGTCCTCGAGGCCCTGGGAGTCAAGATCGACGCGGCGCCGGAGATCGTCGAGGAGTGCCT
>CAIUXU010000363.1 GCA_903903205.1 uncultured Syntrophobacterales bacterium | reverse complement strand
TTGAGTTTTTCATGTGGCTCCCGGATCTTACACCTTTCATTAACGGACATTCAAACCCCCTAAACCAACCCCATCCCGAAAAAAAAGAGGTTAACCGAGCCTGGTTAACCCCTTGTTTTTCTGGAGCCGATGAGCAGGATCGAACTGCTGACCTGCTGATTACGAATCAGCTGCTCTACCGTCTGAGCTACATCGGCCTTCCACTGTATGACGGACAGGTCGTTCAAAGAGTTGCCTGTTTATCGTAAGCCATCCCCCTTGTCAAGGTTTTCCTGCGGAAAGAGCCTATCATTCACCTTCTCGATTTTCTTAAACATTCCGAATTTACTCTGGAAAGTTTGCTTGACTTTCGGGGTTGCTTTGATATGATCCCAAAAACTTGTGATGTTCGGTAATCCCAACCCCTTATTCTTTGAAGGACCGGGATGCAAGCGTCCCACTTCCCTCTGCCCCCGGGGAAAAGCAAATGAACGAAGGAGAAACGGTCATGAAGGAGCGATTGAAGAAGATCCTGTCGGTATCTCCGCTGAAGATTGCGGTCCTTGTCATCCTGATTGCCCTTGTCCTGTTCTTCGTTGACGCCCCCTTTCTCCGCTTCATGGAATTGAAAGCCCTGGACCTCCGGATGGTCTCTCGGGGGGCCATGCCGTCGGGAGGGGAGACCGTCATCGTGACCATCGACGAAAAGAGTTTGAGTGAATTGGGGCGATGGCCCTGGCCGAGAACAACCATTGCGAAGCTGGTCGATGCCTTGAAAGGGTATGGCGCAAAGGCGGTGGGTTTCGATATTGTTTTCGCCGAGCCGGATGATAACTCCAGCCTGAAAACGGTCGCCGAGCTGGCACGCGATGTCAAGAATGTCGGTATCGGGGATAGCCGGCTTTACGGCCTGCTGGAACAGAAACAAAAGGCGGCAGACACCGATGCAGCACTCGCAAGCTCCATCGAGAAAGCCAAGAATATCACCCTCGGCTACTTCTTTCACATGGGGGAAAAAGAGGTGGGCCATCTGACCGAGCAGCAGATCGTCGCCGGCGAGAATGCGATCGGCAACGGTCGATTCCAGATGGTCCGCACAAAAAAAGGGGCAGATGACTCCCCGCTGATCCGCGCCTATGCGGCGCAGCCGAACATTCCCCAGCTCTCCGATGTTGGAGAAAATGGCGGTTATTTCAACGCCTTCCCGGACAGTGACGGCGTCATCCGCTGGTCGCCGCTCGTGATCAAGTTCCGGGACAACCACTACGCCTCCCTGTCGCTTTCGCTCCTTGCGCAGTATCTGGAATGGCCAATGCTGGTCCTGAACATTACCGAGTTCGGGGTGGAAAACATCCGCCTGGACAAGGTAGATATTCCGACCGACGAGGGCGGGAGACTCCTCGTTAATTACCTCGGCCCGGCCAAGACCTTCCCCCATTATTCGGTCTCCGATATCCTCAACGGGCGTATCTCCGCAGACAAGCTCAAGGGGAAGATCGTCATCGTCGGCGCCACAGCGACGGGCATTTACGACCTGCGGGTCACTCCCTTCAGCTCCGTTTACCCGGGTGTGGAGATCCACGCGACCGTAATCGACAACATCCTTCATCAGAATTTTCTGATTCATTCGGGCTGGACCAAGTTCCTCGACGTCTGCATCATCATCTTGGTCGGCCTGATCATGGGGTTCGCTATTCCCCGGGCCAAGGCCATGGTCGGCATCGGGCTCAGCCTTGTGCTGATCAGCGCCTTCGTCCTGGCAAACACGGCAATCTTCGTCCGATATAATGTCTGGATGAACCTGATCTATCCGGTCCTGACGATGATGACCATCTACCTCGGAATCACCGTTTACCGGTACGTCACCGAAGAACGGGAGAAGAAGAAGGTTCGCGGCGCCTTCCAGTATTACCTCACCGCCTCGGTCGTCAACGAAATCCTGAAGGATCCGTCCAAACTCAAATTGGGCGGCGACAAGAAGAACCTCTCTGTCATTTTCTCCGACATCCGGGGCTTCACGTCGATCGCCGAAAAGCTGACACCGGAAGAGCTGGTTAATCTCCTCAATGAGTACCTGACAGCCATGACAGACGTGGTCTTCAAGTACGACGGGCTCCTCGACAAGTACATCGGCGACGCCATCATGGCGGTCTTCGGGGCGCCGCTGGACCAGCCCGACCCTGCGCTCCGGGCCTGCAGGACGGCTGTCGACATGATGTCCGAATTGCGGCGGCTCCGGGAGAAATGGGCGGCGGAGGGCCGTCCCGACGTGAACATCGGCGTCGGCATCAACACGGGCGACATGGTCGTTGGAAACATGGGTTCCCAGATGCGTTTCGATTATACGGTCATGGGGGACAGCGTGAACCTCGCCTCACGCCTGGAAGGCACAAACAAGGAATACCAGACGAACATCATCATCAGTGAATTCACCCTCGCACAGATCAAGGATGAATTCTTCTGCCGCGAGCTCGACTCCGTGCAGGTCAAGGGGAAGAAGCTCCCCGTCCGGATCTTCGAGCTCCTCGGCTATCGGAAGGATGCGGCGCAGTGGCAAGAGTTTGTCGGCCGCTTCGAGGCGGGTCTGGCCAAGTACCGCACAGGCCTCTGGGACGAGGCGATCACCGCCTTCCGGAGCGTCCTGGATGTCAGGCCCGAAGATTACCCGGCCCGGATGTATATAGAGCGCTGCGAGGCCCTCAAAGAACATCCCCCCGAAGGCGAATGGGACGGCGTCTTCACGATGAAGACGAAATAACGATAAAATTGGCAACGCCATTGAAGGAAAATCTGAAATATCGGAGCTGGGTCGAGGTCGATCTCGGCCATTTCGCCGCAAATTGGGCGGAGATGAGACGTCTGGTCGGCCCCAACGTGAAGATCATGCAGGTGGTCAAAGCGGATGCGTATGGCCACGGGGCGATCGAGATCTCCAACGCCGCCCTCCGGAACGGCGCCTCCGCGCTTGGCGTGGCAAACGCCGACGAGGGTGTGCAGCTTCGCGTAAGCGGAATTACGGCGCCAGTGCTGATCCTCTCCCCCGCCACCGGTTCAGAGATCGACCAGATCATCAAATACAACCTGACCCCTTCGGTCTCCGATCTCGCGTTTGCGAGAGAATTTCAAAAGAAGGCCCACAAGGCAGGCATCCTTGCACCACTCCATGTCGAAATCGATACGGGGATGGGCCGGGGTGGGACCATCCAGACCGAGGCCTGCCAGACCATTCGAGAGATATCCTCCTTCCCGAACCTCATCATGGAAGGAATCTTCACCCACTTCTCCGAAAGCGAAATCCTCTCCTGCTATAACGACCTCCAGTGGCAGGCCTTTCGAGAGCTTCTGGACAAACTGGAAACCGACGGTCACCGGATTCCCATCCGCCACATCTCCAACAGCGGCGCCATGCTGAACTACCCGGATTGTCGGCTGGACATGGTGAGGCCGGGGATTATCTCCTACGGGATCTACCCCTCTCCGGCAGCAAGCGATAAGGTCACCCTCAACCCCGTCATGAGCTTCAAGACGCGGGTGGTTCTCGTCAAGGAGTTCCCCGAAGGTTACGGCATCGGCTACGGCCGGACGTTTATCACCCGTCGACCGACGAGGATTGCCACGATTCCGGTCGGCTACGGCGACGGCATCGGTTGGCCGCTCTCCAACCAGGGGGAGGCGCTGATCCGCGGAAAACGGATCCCCATCGTGGGCCGGATCTCGATGGACATGTGCACCCTCGACATCAGCCGACTTCCGGAGTGCGCCGTGGGCGACGAGGTCGTCCTCATGGGTGAGCAGGGCAGCGAGCGGATCACAGCCGACGAAATCGCCTCGAAGGTTCATTCGATCAGTTATGAGATCCTCTGCGCCCTTGGAAAGCGTGCGCCACGGGTCTTTCTTCAGGAGGGAAAAACCGACCGGGTGGAACAAAGTCTCCGGAGGATCTTCATTCCCGACGAGGAAAAGTCGATCGACCGGATTGACAGCATCATCCGCCACTGCTTTCAGACGCGGGCGCGCAACGAGGAGTTGGGAGACGCAATCTACTACGAAATGTTCGAAACCCTCTTTGGCAAGGAGGATCGCCAGCTCGAACTCCGGAATGATTTTCGCTATCGGATTCAGGTGACGGAGTTTGCCCCTGAACAAGTGCTGAGTGCTGAGGACCGCGAGGGGAAAAAGGGGGACAGCTCCCGAATTTTGCTGCAAAAATCGGGAGCTGTCCCCCCTTTTCCCCTTGTTTACGACTATTTCAAGGTGACGACCCATGTCGAATACACGAAGGCCATCCGGAATTCCCGCTTCATGATCGGCTGCGCCCTCGACAACGAACAGTTGGCCTCCTTCTTCGAGGACAAACGGTGCGAATACCGCTGGCTCCTCAACCGGGGAGAGGAACTCCTCCCCGAACGGGATTTCCGGGTGAACCGCGTCCGGATCGACGGGGAGGATATCCCTCTGATCCTGTCGGAAAGCACCGAACGGGGCTACGAGGTCTGGTTCAGTTCGGAGGAGCTGAAGAAGAAGCTGAATCGCCAGGCCCGTTTCGAGATCGAGATCGAGACAAAACAGAGGAAGAGCAACCGGCTCTTTTCCGCCTATATCGTTTACCCGACGCGCGGAATGGAAATCTCCTTCCAATACGGTGGAACAGGGATAAAAAATGTCAAGGATGTCGGGTTTTTCGCCGGGAAGCACCCCTATCCGGAGACAACCCGGGAGGAGGGTGAATCGGTCACCTTGCGGTTAGGCAATGAGGCATGGATATTCCCCACGAGTGGCGTGACATTCTTCTGGGATTTATAAGGTATTGATAACATGAATAAATTGCGTGTTGGTGTAATTTTTGGCGGAATGTCATCGGAGCGGGAGGTTTCCCTCAACAGCGGCAGGAACGTGCACGATAACCTCGATCGGGAGGCGTTCGAGCCTATCCCGATCTTCATGGATGGGACGGGGCGGCTCTGGATCATCTCCTGGCAGCTCATCTCCCAGAACACGACGACGGACATCACCGAACGTCTCGAAAAAGAGGCGCGCCGCATCTCCTATGAGGGGCTCAGGCAAGAGATCGATTTCGCCTTCATCTCCCTCCACGGAAAGTACGGGGAGGACGGCTGCCTCCAGGGGCTCCTGGAGCTCCTCGGAATCCCCTACACCGGCCCCGGCGTCCTCGCCTCGGCGCTCGGCATGGACAAGCACATCCAGCAGATCATTCTCCGGGCCGCAGGAATCGGCGTTCCCGAGGGTATCCTCATCCGGGAGGAGGCGTGGCAAAATGACCGGGAGGGGGTCATTAAAACCATCCACGATCGCTTTGGCTTCCCTCTCTTCACAAAGCCCCCCCGCGAAGGATCGAGCATCGGCGTTACATTGGTCCGGGATCAGAACTCCCTCATCACCGGCATCGAGGAGGCGCTGAAATGGGACCGGACTGTCCTCGTCGAGGAGGCCCTCGACGGGCTGGAATTCTCCTCCATCATTCTGGAGGAAGACGGAGAACCCCATGCGTTGGAGCTGACGGAGATCACCCCGCAGAGCGACTATTTCACCTACGATGACAAATACATGCCCGGCCGCTGCCGCAAATTTACGCCTCCCAAAAACATCGCGCCGGATGCCGTGGAGGCGATCAAGAAGGAGGCGGTCCGCGCCTTTCGGGCGCTGGGTTTCCGCTCCTATGGCCGGATCGACGGCTTCTATCTCAAGGATGGCCGGATTCTGATCACCGATCCGAACTCCTCCTCCGGGATGGCGCCTTCATCGTTCTTCTTCGAACAAGCCGCCTGCGCCGGGATGCTTCCCGCGATGATCATCGGCCGGCTGATCGAAAACGCCCTCATCATCCATCGGGGAAAAACCGGCCCGCTGTAGCGGGTTTTCAGGAGTATGCCATGCCTATTCTCCTCGGCGCCATTGGCGATGATATCACCGGATCCACCGACCTGGCCCTGATGCTTGGTAAACACGGCATGCCCACCATTCAGTATATCGGCGTGCCGCCGGAATCCACACCCGATCCGGAAACACCGGCCGCGGTCGTGGCTCTCAAATCCCGCACGGCGCCGCTGGAGGAGGCCGTCGCCCAGTCTGTGGCCGCCTGCCGATGGCTCGCACGCCATGGAGCGCGCCAGATCTTCTTCAAGTATTGCTCCACCTTCGATTCCACAGAAAAAGGAAACATCGGTCCCGTGGCCGAGGCGCTGATGGACGAGCTGGGCGCCGCGATCACGGTCGTCTGCCCCGCCTTCCCCGCCAATGCCCGCACAATCTACCAGGGCCATCTGTTCATCGGCGACATGCTGCTGAGCGAATCCGGGATGCGAGATCACCCCCTCACGCCCATGACGGACCCGAACCTGGTCCGTTTCCTGGGCCGACAGGTTCGGTCAGCGGATTCAGTCGGCCTGGTTCCCTGGCCGGTCGTCCGTCTTGGATCGGCAGCCATCCGGGAAAGATTGCAGCAGCTCGGCCTTCAGGGTCGGCGCTTTGCTGTGATCGATGCCCTGGACGACCGCGACCTGCTCGACATCGGCGAGGCCTGTGCGGAACTGAAGCTGATCACCGGCGGCTCCGGCGTGGCCATGGGGCTGCCGGCCAATTTCCGGAGGGCGGGTCTGTTGCCTCAAACAGACGGACCAGCCAAAATTCCCTCCATTCAGGGAGCGACCGCCGTCATCGCCGGGAGCTGCTCGGAAGCGACCCGCAAACAGGTCCACCGCATGGCCCAGACCCATCCAGCGTTTCGGATAGACCCGATCGACCTGCTTGACGGCCAGCCGGTGGCGGACCGGGCGGTTGCCTGGGCCGTAAAGGCAATGCAAAACGGCCCCATCCTGATCTTCTCCACGGATGACCCCGAGGCTGTGGCCAGAGCGCAAGCCCGCTTCGGTCCGGAGAGGACCGGGAAAATCGTGGAGAGCGCTTTGGCCGAAATCGCCCGTCGCCTCCATCAGGCGGGGGTGAAAAAGTGGATCATCGCCGGGGGAGAGACCTCCGGGGCCGTCGTCGAGGCCCTCGGGATACAATCCCTCCGGATCGGGCCCGAAATTGAACCGGGCGTCCCCTGGACCTTCAGTTTGGCGCCGGAGGTACTGTGTTTGGCCTTCAAATCGGGGAATTTCGGAACCGAAGGTTTTTTTGAAAAAGCATTGGAGATGCTTCCCGA